>JAEOSP010000778.1 GCA_016840305.1 Candidatus Hodarchaeota archaeon | reverse complement strand
TTAAATCCTCCTAGAATGCACCATGCATCAGACTTTGATCTGGATGAGTCTGTTCTCTATCTTGGAACAGCGATTCTGGCTGAGGCTGCCCTTCGTTTTCTTAATAATTAAAAAACTAAAATAAATATTAAATTTTGATTCTTAGATATATGTTAATCGGCTATCATGATGATGGAGTTGTATAAATCTGATATTCATTGGAATGTGTTCTTCAGAATCAAAATGACCCTGATAAAATGAATATGGGAATAATCTATCACAACCAAAGATAGCGATTTTTGTTACTGGATGAACTTTACCAAAAATCTCTATTGCGATCTTTCGAGTTAGCATACGAGTCTTTTCTTCATCAAATATACCAATGGAATGAATATACTTATGTAAAAGTAAATGGAACAGATAAGCTTTGAAGTGTTCCTCTGGAATCTTGTCATTCTTCATAATTTGTAGTAAATTACGGTTAAGATAGATTTCATTAGTTCCAATACGATGATAACCAGTTATAAAACCTTCTGAATCATATCCAAAATCTTCTAGGGCTAGTAGGATACCTGAGCGAGATTTTCCAATAATATCCTTGACTATTCGTCTGATTAAATCAAGAATTGAGGAATAATCTCGGGTATCTAGATCGTTGTATTCATCAATAAATTGTTTGAAGAAAATTTTTTCCACAATACTAACCAATTTTGCTTATACGCATTCAAGTATAATACTTATCACATATTATTTTCGCAAGATTTCCATTATTATTATGTTTGATATTCGTAAAGGACCGTAAACCGTTAGAAATAAGGAAAGGCTAAGGATTTCCTTAGTTTTCCTCTGAAATTATCGTCTCGTTTGCATTTGGCTTGAACCGAGTTGTTAATGAGCCAAAATTACTGATCACATTTTCGTTTCCGACATTATCACGCATATACTGGATTGATCTTAAATGAGAAGTCTGTAGATAGTTTAATCCAATTAATGATGCTCCAACAACTATAGAAGCAAGTAAAATTAAGAATAATCCTACAGTCCAAAATATAAGGAGTGCTATGCTGAATAAATCAAATGTGAATCCAGCTACCTGAATAGCTCCTGAAGAAGTAGCTTGTCCAGCAAAACTTGCAGTCACTTGCACTGCTAAAGCGCCTAAAGAGAATATACCAGAAAATCCCACAATTATTCCAATTCCATCTCTTAGAATACGCCCTAATGGTCTAACAGAGATGATGTCTCCTTGGGGACTAATCTTTAAACGTTTGAACCCTCCTTCGTTGAAGCTCCATATTAGGGGGAAATAAAATAACAGTACTACAAGTACAATTGGTGCTAGAATAGGACTCCAAATCAAAGCTGTGAGTTTATCATCGCCTGGGAAATTTTGAACAAATACAATAGTGATAATGGCTGCTAAAGCAGTCGGGAAAAACATAATATCATAAGCTCTCTGGAAAATCTCTTTGAATGTAGATCGAACACCTGATAAATCTATAATATCAACCAAACCTTCCTCAACATAACTTTCCCCACCGAAATCAAAAACGGGGATCATACCTAGAATTCGACCAGTTTTACCATTTAGGGATTTTAAAATTGTAAAGGTCCAACGTTTACTCCCACATACCCTTACGATCCTTAAGAAAGAAAATGTAAATGCTGTTATGATGGTAGCTCCTCCACCAATTGCTACTGTCATTAATAAAACACGCCCGACGATTAAAAACTCATTTGCAAAATTTTTCCTGATTTCTATTAATATTTGAACAATCCAATCATTGATCGGCCGATTTCTAACAATAAAATAATTTCCGATAATCTCATTTCTTTCCCCACCAGAAGTAGCAGCATCTTTGATAAGAAAAATAGGAAATTCTTTTGTGGGTTGATATCGTGGAACTAATTTATGATTTGCAATATCAACCCAAATAGCTTCTTGGAAGCCTACATGAACTTCATAAACCGTTCCGTTCTGAAATAAAAATGCCAGGATTTCTGCTTCAGCAAAGTAAGTTACCCAACCATTTTGTCTCACTTCTTCTAGTAAAAATGGCTTAAAAGAGGGAAGTTTTTCATTTAGTAGTGTATATATCTCAATATGTCCTTCCTCAACTCTTAAAGAAACACCTGTTTGAAACAAACCATTTACATCATCATAATAATTCCAAGCTTGCCAAGGACCTAATTCATTTCGAATTTCAGATATTATGGAGTTTTCTTGATAGTCATAAGGGGTATTTGGTAATATTGCAGCCGTGGTAATGAATGCTGCTCCAGTGATTGCTAGTATAACTGAAAAAATCCATATAGAACAGAAGAATAGAACTTTTGTCTTGAATTTCATTTTCGATAAGCGATAAACCATAGTAATGTCCTCTTTTGTCTCTTTGAATTCTCTAAAAACTATAGAAGAAAATAAAATTTTTTAAGGTTGTTAAATCAAAGGTGAAATTTTTGGTACTGGAAAAGATCATCTGATATACCAAGCCTAGAGAGGGTTTAATATCCTATCGTTTTAATTCACTATATTAAAAAAATCATTCAAGGATGTTTGGCCCTCTTTTTTCTTTAAAGAAGAAACTCGAACCCCTATCAAACGCACTTTTTTGTTATTATGTACAAATTCCTTTAAAAGCAGGACAGTAGTTTTATAAATTGTCTTTTCGTCATCCAGATGAATATTGAAGCTGTAACTACGAGTATAGGTTATAAAACCCTCAAAACGGATCTTAATACTGACAGTTTTAGTTAAAAGATTATGTTCTTGAAGTCTTTTCACGATTTTATTTGTAATTTCTCTGACTTTTTTGTGAATTATAATCCAGTTATTCTGATCAGTACCAAATGTTCTTTCGGAGCTTATAGATTTCCTCTCGCCTCGAGAAAATCCTACGGGGCGATAATTTTTTCCTTGAACAATTTTCTGTAAATGAAGGCCATAATCCCCCAATAATAAGAAAATTTTTTCCCTTGTCATGGATGCAATATCGCCAATTGTCCGTATTCCCTTCTGAGTTAGACGTTCTTCCGTTTTTTTTCCCACTCCCACAATCTTACGTACTGGTAATTGATATAGATAATTTGGAATGTCTTGATTTGAAATGATAGCTATACCCTTTGGTTTATTGAGATCTGAGGCTATCTTAGCTATTGATTTTGTTTCTGCAATTCCAATTGAGACATACAAGGAAAGCTCGTTTTCAATTCTCTGTTGAATATGTTCAGCAATGGCTTTCGGGGTATCACCATACTCTTTCCAAACATCAGATAAATCTAGATACGCCTCATCAATACCTGCGGATTGAAAAATTGAGCTATATTGTTTTAGGATAGCCATTACTTGCTTAGACTCTTCGTGATAATTTAAAAAAGATATTTCTCTCCCAGAACAAATGTAAACACCTTCAGGGCATAAATGATAAGCAGTGGAAATTGGCATGGCGGAATGAATCCCAAATTTTCTTGCTTCATATGAACAAGTCGAAACTACTCCTCTTCCTTGCCCCATTTTAGGATCAGCGCCAATAATTACTGGATAATTCTTTAAAAAAGGATTATGTTTGATATGGACGCTTGCAAAGAAAGCATCCAAATCCACGTGAGCGATTGTATGTTGCCACACCAGTTATTGCTCCAGGTAATAATTATTTACAATGAATATAAAGGTAAAAAACACTCAGATCGAAATTAAACTGTTTGCTAAAATATAATAAGCACAAGGTGGTCATTGATTTGTATTTGAAAGCGTTAATATTCTAAGGAGACTGATTATTGTAAAATCTTGATTATTATTCTGGCGTTTTTTATCATAACCCAATTATAGGAATCTCTTTCTGTATTCTAAGCTCATAATTATCAATGGGATCATATTTACATAATACTGCGCACAATTTAACACCTGCTTGTTTTGCTAATTGTAAAGCGGAGCAAAATTTTGGATCCATTTCCTTAAATGGACGAAATTTCAAGGCATCACTCCTTTTAATTAGGAAAACAATAACTGCGTCATAACCCGAGGAAAGACTTTCTTTTAATTTAGTGACATGTTTAGTACCTCTTGAGGTGGGTGCATCAGGAAACATAGCGACCTGATCTTTAACTAAAGTAGTGCTTTTAATTTCTATCAGAGTTTTTTTCGGGTTTTTTTGATTCTGATTTTCCATTAGGAAATCAATACGGGATTTTTGAAATTTAAATTCAGATTTTATGAAAATAAAATTCTTGAATCTTGGTAAAACAGAGAACTCCTCTTGAAAAAGTTTATTACTCACCTGTGAGTTGATATTCACCCAAATCGGATCAGATTTCACTCCGACAACTGAGTACTGAGTTTTCCTCTGTGGATTGATGCTTTTTATTAATATCACTTGAGCTGATGGAACTAAAAGCTCCTTTAATCTTCCTGGATCTGGGACATGAGCATAAACAATTTTTCCTGTCGAAAAAATATGAACTTGAGCAAGAAATCGATTGGGTCTTTCTATAAAGGAAGCTAGTATATAATTTTCCTCAGTTTTCATAGTACTAGGCTTTTCGATAGCTCTACTTAACATTATGCGCAAGCGAATAAGATTAGGACTAATTTGAAAATTAATTTTACTCGAGATAGGTTAGATTAAAAAAGCTGAACATGGAAATGTTTAATATAGAAGCAAGCGAAGAATGAATTAATTCTCTAAAGAATCTGAAAAAACATCCAAATGTGTCCAGGTTTCTGATAAACAATCCAAAAGCGTTCGAGGCTCGCAAAGTGGGAAATGTGACAGACAATCGACAAGCTATTGATCCACAAGTACTCGAGAAATTTAAAACTATTTTAAAGAAAGCCGCTTCTCTTGCTGAGGAATCTGCCTACTCTAAAGCAATTATGTTACTCGAAGAGACACTTAAAGAAGCAAAAAAACTTTCTTATGTTCAACCCGAAGTGGATGTTTCATGTGCGCTTGGGATTCTTCACTGGAAGAATAATTCTTTTGAGAAGTTTCTTGAATTGACCGCAAATTCATTAGCAACCGCGCGGGTCCATAATTATAAACGGGGAACAGCTGAATCATTATTAAATCTTGCTTGGGTTCTTGCAATGGAAAAAAAGGACTTTATTAAAGCATTTGATTTCACTGAAGAAGCTTTGGATGTAACTCAAGACATCGGGTATGTTAAAGGAATAGCCACAAGTTTGTATATAATTTCTGCTGCTTACAAGCACAAGAAAATGAAAGAGAAGGCTGCCTATTTTTTGGACAAGTCCCTTGCAATTTCCATGTCATTGGCTGAAGAAGCCGATTTACTAGTTTCAAGTAAAGCAGGACTAACAGAAGAAGAAAAAGACGGATTGAAAGGTGCACTAGATCTTCTCTAAGGATTCGAGATTTATTCATTATAGTAAATCTTTTCATAAATATTATTACAATTTAATCGAATCTCAATATATTTTATTGAAATTTTGACCTATTTTTCTGCATATTGCATTAAAGATTATAAACACACCAAGATTGTAGTTTCTTTTGAAAATGTCTTCACCAATTAAACTGACTAACAATCAAAAGCGGGTTATACTTGGTTTATGTTTATACTCAATGAGTTCAGACTCCGAAATTGCACAAAAGTTTTCAGTAAGGCGATCAACATTTTCTACAATTAAAAAACAGCTATTAAATCCTCCTTATGAAATAATTCATCCTTTAAATCTACCAAATACTAGAGCTTTAGGTTCAAATGTATTAGCTGTCGGATATATAGATTTTAATCCTTCTAGATTAGATAATTTTATTAACGAACGATCTAAAGAGATTTTAGAGAGACTGTATTACTTTCCGAACGTAGTACAAAGCTTGTTTGGCCATCATTCGGGAATCTCAATTTTGATAAGCAAGTCATTTTCTGATATTATTTTGGCGCATAATGGAGTAGCTGGGTTTTATCATGAAAAAAAATTGACTTCGCCCCAAGATATGCATTTATTCATAGGAAGAAATACCGAAGATGGATTGCATAGATTTCATGAGTATGGAAAGTCATTAGCACAACATTGGGGTATAAAGATTGAGGAAGATTCCAGTACATCCTCTCTTCTTTCTTTCCAAAGCGGAAATACAGATAAAATATCTTCATTAGGTTGGCAGGTATATAAGGAACTCCTCATGAATCCTGGAGCCTCAATCGTTGATCTTGCCAGAATTAGTGACAGACCAAGAAACACTATTGCCCGCTGGATAAATTTCTTTGAGGATAATAACCTATTTCAAGTACGGTATATCCCAAATTATGTAAAACTAGGTTTCAATATTCTGATGATCTGTTTCTTATCTATACGAGGGTATGATTCAGAAAAAAGATTTCAAATCCTTCATATGGTTAAAAAGCACTTTTTTCCTGCTGATTTGCTCTCAAGTAAAAAGGAAATAGTATTTCTTTCTATTTCAAAAGATTTTTTCAGTTTTAGGGTTGCAGAGGGGAATTTCTTTAATGAGCTAAGAAAGAATGGTCTACATGTTGATATAATCAAGAAAAAAGTATTTTCGACTCAAAATCTTACTTCTCCCAAAACTCTGAAGGAGTCAATAGTTCCACTCGTTGATTACTTACGAACTCCAGGAAAATATGATTTACTTCCATTTTCAAATCAGGATCGACTATCAAAAAAAAATTAGAATCAGGAAGTTTAAGTTTGAGTGATAATAAAATCCCAAAAATTAGTTTGAATGAGAGAGAGAAAAAGGTCATTGCAAGCTTAATTCAATATCCAGGGTATTCTGATGTAGATATTGCTTCACAAGTCGGAATTAAGAACTCAACGTTTGCTACAATAAAAAAACGTCTTAAGAAAGGGGGTTATTTTTCAAAAATCCTTCTACCTAATTTTGCTGTATTTGGTGCAGAGATAATAGGAATTAATATTCGTAATCTTCCAACATTCTCAGGGGATCATGATAGTTTTGATAAGGTCAAGAATTTTAGTTTAGTAAGAAGTGGTCGGAATATACTGTTTTCAGCAATTGAAGGTGAATTTACTTTTACTCTTAGTTGTTATAGGGATTTTGCACAATTTGATGAAGCTTCTTGGCATTTTGATAAGTTAATTAAAGATTTAGGGTTAGAATTCAGTCTTCATCGTGAAATGTGGTTTCCCATACACTATTCCGAGTTTCCACGATTTCTTGATTATTCTAGATCAATTATTAAACACTTAAATGTTGATTTAGTGGACAGTGGAGCCAAACATGCATTTATAGACAGAAATGGACCCGAATTAAATATTACCGATTTAGGGAAGGAAATATTACAATGTTTTCTTGAAGCTCCTGGTAGAACACCAAAGATCGTCTCTCAACATATTGGAAAACCTCTAACGACAATAAACAGGTGGTTACGAAGATTTATCGAATCTGATTTAATTACTCCAAGGATCATTCCTGATCCAAGAAAACTCGGATATCAGATAGGTCTAATCATCCACTTCTCAATCGTCTCTTCCCAAAAACTAATTTTCCAAAAAACACTTGAATTGATTGATAGATTGCTTTCACCAATCGTTCTAATGAGATCAGATTTTGATATTATCCTTTTTTCAATGTTTAGGTCCTTTGAATCAACTCAAGATGCAGAAACAGAATTCTTTAGCGCTATGACTAAAATGGGTATAATTTTCAGGACAGAATTTCGCTACATCCTCTCACTCCCTAATACAAGGAGAAACATTGATTTTAGCCATGTTTTCAAAACTATTTTCTCTCCATTTGAAGAGAATGCACATTATGTTGACAAATAATTATATAGTGAGTTTAATAAATAAAGAAAAGTGTTGGTAAAAGTACATAAAATGGATTTTTTGGGCGTCAAATCCCTGTAAAGAAGCAATAGCAGTTGAAATGTTGTTTTATTGAGGTCACAAAATGGCACGAATTCTCTTGGTTGATGATGAAAGAGATCTACTCATGATCTATACCAAGTTACTCGCGATGGAAGGTCATGATGTAATAGATAGTGCCAGTAACGGGAAGGAAGCAATTGAAAAATTCTCTGAACTACCAATTAAGCCAGATATAATCATAATGGATTATAGAATGCCTGTACTCGATGGATTAGTCGCCATGAAAGAGATTTTGAAGAAAACCCCACAAGCCAAGGTTCTTTTTGTCTCTGCTGAAAAAAGAGTTGAAAAAGAAGCACTAGAATCAGGAGCAATTGGTTTTTTTACAAAACCTACAAGTATTCGTAACCTACTCGAAGAAATTGAACGAATCCAGCAATTACAAACTGAGAAACTGAAAGCTACTACTCATTAATTCCATGTTTCAGAGCGTAACTGCAATTGTGCTTTATCCACTGCTAAGAGAAATATCTGACTTATTAAAAAAAAAGAAAGGGAAGGATAACAAATCAGAAAATTAACAAGCCATCTACTTGGCGGCTGCTAATTTAATGTCGTTTTCCTTAATAGTTTTTCTACCAGAGTGACGAGCAATTTCAACGGCGTATTTTGCAAGACCCATACCGTAATCAGTCAATATCTCGTTCAATCGGGAAATAGCGTCAGCAGACACACGTCTGGCGCCAGCATTTCGGATTAATTTCTCTACACGAGCAGATGCGAATCCAGTCATTTTTTTCACCTTTTCTCAAAATAGTTTGTTTGTCGAATTTCTGTCGACGTTAATCTTGGATTTCTTCGTCTTTATAAAGTTATTCCTTTGTTTTAGTATCTATCATTACCTAGTTTATGTATAATCCATATATTGGCCATTTTGGATGTTAAATTTTTTAATATTGGTGCAATGAATTGGATAGGAAAAATGATTTTTTTTCAGACATTTAGAGTGTTTTTTAACCTCAAACCTGTTCAAAGTAACCGAATTACCGAATTTTCGGTTTAAATGATATTTAATTAGTAAAAAAGGTATAATCTGAATCGGTACTTAATTAAACTTCTCTATCAAAAAGATCACTGATCATGGAGATTAAATTTTTCTCTTACTAGTGCTTAAGTTTAGAAGGTGCTTTATCCATGATTTTGTGATTTTCTTTGGAAATTGACGATGTAGATCTTTGATGAGTTCGTCAAGGGAAATTGTAGGTTCATTTGTAATCCGAGTATGTGTAAAAGATAGGATTTCATAAAACAAAGAGGTTCCCATGGTTTTGTATTGACTATCAATTGTTGGAATATCCCATACCTCTTGTATCCTATCCTGAATCAACTTCTTATAATCAGTATTTATCTCATAACCAATGCCTTTCCTATTTAAAATTCGACAAATCTTTAATGTAGTTCCAGAACCTAAGAACGGATCAAGAACAGTTTCACCGACTGTTGAATGCATTTTTATCAATCGATAGGGAATTTCTTCTGGAAAAGGAGCACTGTGACCAAACCTGTTAATACCTTTAGAATTTATTTTAATTACTGGAGAAATGTCATCCCAGATACAACGAACAGCAAAATGGCGCCATTCTTCTTTAGATAATATACTGGTGTCCATAATTACTGGATCAACCTTTCTGGTTTTGCCTGGTTTTACAAAAACAAAGATTTGTTCAAAACTTGTATTAGATGCGATATTTGTCGGTTTTGGATATGATCCCCATGATACATTAGAAATATATGGTGCTTTATCCCAGTAATGCATTCCAGAAAGGTAAAAGCCTGCATTACGGAAAAATTGTTCAATATCATACATTATATTCAAAATAATTCTTCTTTCGAATCCTGAGTGCTTACTATCGATCGGTAGTGGTTGTACATTAATAGCAATTTTCCCATTGGGTTGTAATACTCTGATACACTCCTTCCAAACTTTATTTAGGGAATTAATATATTCATTATAGCTTTGGCCGAAACCTATCTGTTCATCACCATAATCTCTAACATTCCAATAAGGTGGAGAAGTTACAACTAATGTTACTGATTCTGATTGAACATTATCCATATTCTCCGATGATTGAAAGAAAACTGTCTGATCTCCCACTGTTACTTTGGAATCATTATTCATTAGTAATTTCCTCTGTCGGTAAAAGCAGCTGATAAACCTCTTTACTAAATTTGGACCTTCTCCAGTAAACTGGTTGAAACTTTGTCAAATCTCCTGCCCAGTTATCGATAATATTAGAATCCACAAACACCTGTACGACTTCTCCTATGAAAAGGTCATGATCACCAGTAAGTACAATATCAACTAATTTACATTCAATATTGATCTTGCATTCTTTTAATCGTGGAGCAGTAACCCTTGCTGACTTTTCTAGAGTAAATCCAGCCATATGTAATTTATCTGGTTCATCACGGCCAGAAATTTGCCCTATATGATGAGTTCCCTCTTTTAATTCAATATGTGGAATATTGACAACGAAAGATTTAGTTTTTGTTATTATACTATGAGAAAATCTCTTCTTGGTGATTAGTACACCGATAAGAGGTGGATCCATTGAAAGTGGTGTTGACCAAGCGATGGTTAATCCACAGGGTTCATTTATGCTCCCTGAAGTGACTATTACAGTCAATCTCGGATATAAAAATCGATATGCGTTATTAACATTAAAATCTGATATCTTCAATAAAATCTCCTACATCTACTATTAATTTTTAGCTCTTAGAGCACGGAGTAAATCCAAATTTGTTTTATCATTTATATTTTCATCGATAGGTGTTTCAAGAATCATACTGATCGATTTAAAGCGAGGAGATAGCATTAATTCTGTAAAACATTCAATTCCAATAGATCCTTTTCCGATATGCTCATGATGGTCAATTCCGGAATTAAGAGGACCTTTCGAGTCATTTAGATGAATGATTCTTACTTTTTCGAAACCAATTAAACTCTCCACTTGATCAAAAACATCATGCAATCCTTCTGAGGAGGATATATCGTAACCAGATGAGAAAGCGTGAGCGGTATCAAAACACATCCCAATAAACTGCTCCTCCTCCACAATATTGATTATTTCTGCAATATCTTCAAGATTATTACCCCATTTCTTACTTTTTGCTGTAGAATTTTCTAATAGAATCATTGTCGGGGCTTTTATTTCCTCAATTACTTGATTCAAAGCTGTTGCAACACGTTTGATTGCAAACTGACGCGATTCGCCTTTAGGACTTCCTAAATGTGAGATGATATATGGAGCTTGGAGAAGTGAAGATTTTGCTATCTCTTCTTTTAATACTTCTATCGATTTGTTGAACAAATCGGTTTCTGGTGAAGCTAAATTTGGTAGGTATGGCATATGAATGCTTGTATCATCGTATCCTGCGTTTCTTGATTTTTTGAGAAAATTTTCCACTACTTCTTTGGATAACGATAATTTTCCAGCAGCCCATCTTCTGGGGGGTCGCGTAAATATCTGAAGACATTCACAGGTACTTGCTATACCACGATCAACGGCTTTGTCGATACCCTTAGCAATGGATTTATGAGCACCGATTCTTGGGCCAAAATTCTCTTTTCTAGACATTACTTTTCAACTATTACTGCGAATGTATATAAATTGATTATTTCTGACTTAGGTTAATGGTTGAAAATTCAATTACAAAAGCGAAGACAAGCTTGATTATAGCAACTTTTGCAGTCTCTGGAGCATCAATTTTTATTCGTTTCTGTGATTCATCGGCGGTAACAATTGCTTTTTGGCGTATATTCCTTGTAGTTATTCTTTTAACCCCATTATTACTTTACTCTAATATAAGAAATCAATTCCTTACTGCAATTAATATGGAGCAGATAAAGTTCTTTCTTGTTGCAGGTTTCTTTCTCTCGCTACATTTTTTTTCATGGATACAAAGCTTACAGTATACTACAGTTGCCGCATCAGTGATTGTAGTTAATTCCTCACCTTTATGGGTAACCTTCTTGTCATTTGTTTTATTCAGGGAAACAATTAATCGATTTCAAGTGATTGGATTGATACTTAGTTTTATTGGTGTAATATTAATCGCCTTTCTTAATTCTCCGTTGGAATTATTGGGTGAGTTCCAAGAAGGAGTCATTCTAGCATTATTTGGAGGCATCATGGTTGCCTTGTATTTTATGATAGGAAAAAGAATGAGAAGTAATTTTAATGTATCAAATATTCCTTATACATATTTTGTAAACTTTTTTTGTGCTTTTTTCCTATTCCTTTACTCTCTAATTCTATCTGAAAACGTATTTTCCTACGTGAGCAATGATTTCCTCTGGTTCTTGGCTTTAGCCATTGGACCAAGTTTATTTGGGCACGCTCTCTATACTTATGCAATGAAAAGGCTTTCTAGTCAAGCAGTTTCATTAACAGTTCTTGGGGAAGCTGTAGGAGCTTCAATACTTAGTTTTATTTTCCTCTCGGAGGTTTTATCATTACCCACAATTCTTGGAGGAATTTTTATTGGAGTAGGAATAGTTCTGGCAGTTCATTTTGAAGGAGAGCGGGCCAATGAATGAATTTTTCTGTAGGTCATCACGATTTTTTCCTAGGTTTCAGGTTGAAGAAGTGGACCAATATTGAGTATCCAAGGCTACCTAGTAGTAAAATACTCAGTGTTAGAAATGGATCAATATAAGTCAAAAGTCTTGTTGTGGTTGTAACACTAGAATCACCTGGATTTGTATTTGAAATAACTGTTGTGGTAGTACTAATAGATACGCTACTAGTCTGAGTAGAATCAATTGAGGTTGTAATAAGTTCTGTGGTTGTTGTTATAATGGAGGAAATGTTAGTGGGGTGCGCGAGGTAAGAAAGCGACGAATTAAGTAACATTAGTAAAATGTCTGGAGGAACCATTTCTGGTTGAAAAAGGTAATTGATTAAAATATACTGGCCAGTTTCTACAATGTAACCTTTGGTTGGGTAATTAGGAAATTGAGGATCCGAATCTGTAAGAATCGAAGTAGCACCTGCCATAAGATTGACAACTTCACCATCAGAGCTTCTATTCGCTTGTAAAGTATCCGTTTTTCCGAGAGTGAAAGAAGGCAGTCCTTCAAGGAATGAACTTCCAACCAACGTGGAT
>JAEOSP010000777.1 GCA_016840305.1 Candidatus Hodarchaeota archaeon | reverse complement strand
TCATTCCTTGTTATTTCTAGTTCAATAAATTCTGATTCTCATTATCCTTAGATAGTTAATATAAATAAATTGCTTATTGATGAATCGAGTTTAAACTTAAGGATAAGCTGGTTGTATATATTGAATATATTTTAACCAATTTCCCCAGCGTGCCAAATTGCTTTTTTTAATAGCTAATCTCAATTAAAAAACCGATATATAAAACCTTAAATAGATTATATACGATTTTTACCTAATTAACGGTTCATTGCCTTTTATCCCAATGAACACATCAAGATTTTTCAAATGGGTAATTTTCCGTATAAATCTATCTTCGGTGGATTCCAGATTGAAGGAACAGTATTTAAAATCTAGCAAAGCGCTAAACCAATTGAACGATAGTGTTTCCCGTCAGGCTAAGCATTATTCTAAACAATTCATTAAGATCTACACCACTTTTGAAGAAATCCGATACTCGAGTGAATCAATTCCCGATTATATTCTTCATCAAAACAAGAAGAAATCAAATCTAAAAATGAGTGGGGAAATTCGTGTTGCACAGCTATTATCAGCAATTCTTTGCGAGAATATCACTGATCTGTCAATGAAGTTGTCTAATGGTCTCGAATTTGAGAGTGATAACGTTGATATAAGAGAGGACATGCTGGAAATCCAAGAGCTTGTAGCTCGGTTAGAAGAAGTCGTTCAGGTTCAACAAAAGCTAGCAAATGGGGCTGAAATTTCATCAGAGGCTGTTAAAAACCTACAGAAGAAATATGAAGCGCGTATTCAACAGCTCGAGGAAGAACTGTTGAGGAAAGAGGGACGTTCCCTCACAGTAACCGCACTTGATGCAAGAAAAAAGCCCAAGATATTTGGTAAAGGAAAATTCATTGATAATCTTGGTGATTTAGTATTAGAATACGGTAAATCATTACGGGCTAGTTCTGGGGGATATATTTCATTAGCAAATTTATACAGTTCCCTTAAAAGCCAGGTTCCAGATATCAATTTTTCCATAAAGGATTTGGAAAAGGCATGCATTCAATTAGCAAAACAATCACTGATAGAAAGGATTTCAAAACCTGCAGGGGTTAAAATTGTAGAATTTATACCAGTCCAATTGGGAAAAGATGCCAGAAGCGTTTTCGAGCTTGCTGTTACTAAAGGTTTTGTAACGATGGAAGAGGTTATGCTTCGAACAAAATGGGATCAACAAAGAGTAATTAGAATTCTCGAGAGTTTAGTTTCTCAAAAAATTGCACAAAGAGTTACTTCCCTTGATTCGGGGGAACAATATTATTTTCCAGGGTTGTATGGAGATACTGAATGGTAGGTGAGATGATTGAGTGATGTAGATAAATTTGGTGGTTTATTTCGCAGGATAGGGGATACTGTACATATTGGTACAAAAAAATTCAAGGGAAAATCAATCCTGAGTTCTAAATTCGGAGAAAAAAATAAAGGTTCGCTAGTTCATCGTATAAAAGCTGAAGAGTTCGATAATTTCAGAAAAATTGATGGATTCGTTGTAAAAGAACCCGAAAATGCTGTACTGCTACAATCAGGGTCTTTAATAGGTGTTGCGGGTAGTGGAATATATCAACTCGAAAAAACCGCTCGTCACCCTGGAAGTGAGATCATTTGGGTTTCCAAACGTGAGTTTATAATCAAATGGGGAACTCCAGGAATCTATACTTCTGATAATATCATGGTAGGTTGTTGGGGAATCTCTCGTATGAGAGTAGTTAACCCTAGAAACTTCATTATGAACGTTGTTTCGCATAAACAGTATTATAGTGGGGATGAACTCAAAAATTGGGTAAAACAAACAGTTATAGCGGCTGTGAAGCATGTTATGACACGATACACTGTTCCAGAGCTATTAAAAGAGCGAAGAAGCTTGGAAATTCAAACAAGATCTGAATTAGGTCCTGAAAGTTCGCGATGGGGTTTAGAGCTAGTTGGATTAGATATTGGTGGATTTAAAGTTCCAGAAGAATATCAAGCATTGATGTCTTATGAAATTGAAAAGCAAGTTCTAGAAACTCAACAGGAACTAGCTGCGGAGAGGGGAAAATTCGATAAGCTATCTGAAAAAATAAAGAAATTTGAACTGATGCTTGAACAGGCTGATGAGATGTTTTTAAATGGGAAAATATCGGAAAATAAATACAAAGAAATAAGTGACAAATACTCAACTAAACTAGCAAAATTAAAAGCAATGCAAACCCAGAATTCTTAAGGATTCTTTAATTCAAGTTTATTCCCGCACTCAGGGCAAGCTGTCATACCAACAGCCTCCATTCCCGAATAACATGAAATGCAAACATCTGATCTGCAAGAAATACAGATATACATTTCTCGATCTGTTTTTTGTACTCCACATACTTTACAATTTGTTTTAGGTTGATCGGTAATGATGTCAATTCGCATTTTCTTAATATCAATATTACCTTTGATTTTATTATGAAGAATTAATTTTTCGAGCATTCCTATTATCTCTTTCGAAGGGAGAGTAAATTTGTTTATTATTTGCTTTAAATCAAGAGAAGAGGCGTTGGAATTTCTTATATAGGATCCCATTCTTAATTCTAGCTGGGTAAATGAAACATTAATAATGCTTGGGGGAAACCAACCAGATTTCAATGGACCTTTTTTGCAGAAGTAACATTCCTCTGTAGTTTCGAGGTTGAAAGAATGAGTATAAGTTATTTGACATTCAGAACAGTATCTAGGTAAATCAACAATGAATGCGGAGATATTCCCACAGAAAGGACACTCATGAGTACTTTCGATATTTCTACAATTTGAACACATTATCCGCCTACAATTTTGACATTCAAAATATAATGAAGGATTTGTATGCGAAGACGTATCTATTTGGCAAAAAATCTTAAAAAACCTATTTCCTTTTACTAAAAATGGATTACGAGTTTCACCTGCAATAAGATTAAAATTTAATAAATTTCCTACATATTTAATCTGTTTCAAAAGGTCTAAAACATTTAAATGTAATTTAGAGGCAATTTTCTCAATATCAATACCTCTTTTATACCAGTCTACAAGAGATGTTTCGATTAATTCATTTTTTGTTAAGGTACCCTTCAATTCAGAATTCAGAACAGATAAGAATTCATAAAAGTCATGAAAATCAACATCAAGACGACTTATCCAGAATTCTAAAGGAATATTTTTATAAACATGTATGTCTAGTAGTATCTGTAAAAGGATTTCAATAGTTGGGAAAATGAAATCATGATTAACTGAGAATATAAAGCTCCAATTCCTTTTGTATCTTATCAAGAATTGTTGAAGTTCCTTCTCCGATAATTCAGTTAAACAGGAAAGATCGATTAATGAAACTTCCTTAGATAGACGAAAGCTAGTTTGTATGAACCGCGTTAGAGCTTTTATCGATTCAGGTGTCTTCGAATCAAGAGTGAAATCAATATATTTGAAATTATATAATCGATATCGTGAGGGGTCTATATATCCATTAAAAAGATCTCTATCCGCCATTAAATCAAGAACGGCCTCTAATTGATTTTCTGACCAATATAATTGATTTAACAAATATTTGAGATCATATGTGGAGGATTTTTTTATAATCTGATTGATTGTCCTGATTGCTCCAATTTTTGAATAGAACTTACGATTGATGAGGTCAAAAAAACCATCAAATTTCTGCATTGCTTCACTTATAATTGGCTCGATAACGTCTCCAGAAAGTCCTGTAAGATCAATAAGCTCACAAATATCCACTACGCCAGTTTTATCGAAAAATTGTCTAGTTTTTTTAATAATAAAGCTTTTCGGTATGAATCTTTGTTGATCATGAGAAATGTAACCCTCAAGCTTCATAGAATTGATTTTTTTAACCAGAAACGAAATCAAGTTATCTCTTTCGTTTATATTGGAGAATTCGTCAAATCTTATTGGGGATTGAGCGGAAGCAATTATTTCAAACCATTTTGAACTTTTTCGGCGTAGCATTGACTCAAACCTGAATGATCTGTATAAAGTGAGACTTTTTTTAAAGCGTTTTATTTTTTAATTATCAACTTATAATTTAACAAAGAGGAAACTAATCTTGAAGAATATTGCGATCCGTTGCCAATTTTGTGGTTACACCCCACCTCCACAAGAACAACCTAGATCTGGGACTTGGTTCTGCCCAAAATGTGGAAAACGAGTTTCAATTTCTCAACCTGTCATTCTTACAAGGCAATCTTCTGCTAAAAGCTCGAAAAGAAGTAAAAAAACCCGAGATCAGATTACAAATCAGATATACAATAAAATTACGAAGAAATCGCCTCCTGATCTTGGATTGAAGGAAAAATATCTGAACCCGCAGCATGAACCAATAATTCCAAAAGTTCGAAAACAAGTTCGAATTTTCTCAAAGAGTAGAGAAAAATGATGGTTCAGGATTTACTTTTGTATCTTATTTCTACTCTAAGCTCATCATCATCCTCTAATGAGCTTATTATCATTCGATCTCCATTTTGAAGGACTTGAGAGATTAAATCACTTCCATTGATGATATTATCAGCCCTAAAACCAATATAATCCTTATTAAATTTCTTTTTTAAATAATTGAAGATACTTGTACACTTAGAATTTGGATTAACTTCAATTAGTACAGGATCTTGGTGATATATGGAGTTTTCACCACAAATCATACATTCGGGATCTCTCATGAGATCAAAGGAATTAATTGTACCTGTTAATGCAGAGTAAATGGTTAGATCAGGAATTCGAAACCTATTCGATTCAATAAGAGATGTTAGATAGTTTTGGTCTTTGAGTTTGAATTCAGAGAATTTCCTAAGGAATATACTCTTCACAATTTCTTGTGATTGTATACCACCTGTGACTGCATTTACGGTAATTAAGCTTGGAATATGAAATAGAACAAGATCAGCTAATTCCTTCCTTTCAAACATACCAAAACCATGTTCTTGAGCAAGCTTATTTGCTAGTTCGGTCAATTCTTCAATATCCATAAACGAACTTTCATCAGGTTCTCTATCATGGATAGAGTGAAATTTGTAAAGTGCTTTCCATGCACAGTGTTCCTTTATCCGTGGATTTCCCACAATTGTACAAGGTTCTGATAGGACTTGCGTTTCATTTGGAGGAATCGGGGAGTCACAAGCTAAACAGGCAGTTTTCTTTGACATTACTGATTGTACTTGACCAAAATATCCATCTGTAGCAGAATCAATTAATGGTACTTTTAATTCTACAGCCAATTCATTCAGATACTGTCTTGCTAGAAAATTATCAACACATCCTGCAATCACATCTATTTCATTAAAAATATGGAAAGGAATGTCTTGAATCATTGAAGTATATGTTGTAATTTTTGTGACTGGATTATAGCGTTTCTTAATACGTTTTTTAGCAATTTCTGCCTTATATTTCCCCATATCAGTCTCTGTGAACAGTAATTGTCTATTGAGATTAGAATATTCAATAGTGTCAAGATCAATAAGTACCAAACTTCCTATACCAAGAAGAGCAAGATTTTTGGCAACTTCCCCTCCAGTACCTCCAACTCCTACTATAAGTACAGAGCATTCTTCAATAATACGTTGATTCCAAACAGATAAACGTTCCTGACGTTCAAATCTATTGTTAGAGGGATCTGGGGTCATTGGCAATTCCTTGTGAAGGAGTTCCAAAAATGAAGTAGGTTATCCACCTTTTATCTGATCTGGTACAATCATCAGAAGAGCATTTTCTTCAATATGATAGGAAGAAAGATTATTTGAAGGATTCATTCTTCTTCCTTTGAATAATAGGGCAATCGGTACAACTTCAGGTATGTTAAAAGCATCACGAGCTGCTGTTATTGCCTGAAACACTGTTCCATTAATATTAATATATTTCTCACGGATATTCTGATCAGGTGGAAGTTGTGGATCTTTGAATCTTACCTTAGTCATTCGTTCAATTCCAGTTGAAGTATCTCTATCTCTGGGTATATTCGGATCCCAGACAGCATCCCTTTTTTTATTATTAATTGCTTTTCACCTTTGATTGGTTCTAAATATATAATAATCTTTCAATTTCTGATAGTGTAGTAAGAAGATCAATCCGTCCTTTGGCATAATCTTCCAATGGACCACGTATCAGCGGATATCGTAATAGAGTCTCATTTTCTAAACCAATGGGGAAATTCTTCTTTCTTTTAATTGTAAACTGTATAACGTCACCTGTTTGAGCATAAAAATTTACTACAATAGCCTTCTTATTTATAGTAGCATCATAATTCTCAAGGATCTGCCGTACAAATGGATCTCGTTCGCTAGATGAGGTTTCTGAAACTGTAGGTTTGACTGAAGACTCCATAATTTCAGATAAAGATTCTTCTGACTTTCTGTAGATTTCCTCCAATACATCCAAAACAGAACTTGAACCAGATGACCAATTTCTCATGCTATCAAGTTCAGAAATTTCACATTTGAGCACTTCACGCATCTTATTTGGACCGTCAATGTACGGTTTTTCAGGTAAATCATCTAGAACTAAGAGTAAAGGAAATGCATAAGGGCCTACTTGCATTTTAATTCTAAGCTTCCCGACTTCTTCGCCAACTAGTTCGCCAGGAAAGTTTTCTAATATTTTCTGTGACTCATTATAAATTTCCAGATACCTCTCTGATTCAAGATCATCCATATATGAGCTGGTTTCAGGAGTCATCCTTTCTGGAACTTTGAGATAGTTTGTCAGATCACAATAATCGCAATGAATAGGATGATTTATATTAGGTTTTCCCGAGAGAGGGGCACCACATCCATTACATTGAGCAATATCAGTTTTTATATCATCCATTGTCCTACCTCACTAGCGCTTATATATTATTTTCAAGGTTTAATAGTCTATTATCCTTATTATTCTTTATCGGTATTTTCTTCTTATTGTTTTCTGTTAAGGTAATTGGAAGTAATCCGATCTTCTTGGTAAGGACGAACTTCGAACTATCAAACTCAAGAATGATAAATCACTGCAGGTTAATGGTGAAAACTGACCTTAAAAAGATAGCTTATAATGGACTTTTTTATCATCAGATAATCCACAGCTTTAAATATGGATGATCGAGTAAGTTCATAGCACAATAGAATAGGCCTAGTTAGGAGATATGGAGTGAACGTTTATGTCTGATCTACATTCCAGACGATTAAGGGAAGAATTTAAACGTATGTTGAAAGTTTATCCTCCTCGAGGGAGTCCTATTAAATGGCTTATCGTGGACAATAATCTTCACCATTATGTTGCAACGATAAAAGGGAAAAGTGCAACTCCCTATGAAAATGGGCAATGGAAGATTTCTGTTGACTTACCTCCAGAATACCCGTTCAAACCCCCTATAGTTAATTTCCAGACTCCGATTTGGCATCAAAATATATCAATAGGAGAGACCCGCTGGAAATGGGGATCAAATGTTTGTTTAAGTCTTATAAATTGGAATAATATTGGTGATCCTGGGGGTTGGAAGAAAACAATTACATTGCCAAGTGTTTTTGAACATATAGATATGATGTTAGATGTTTATCAGAATGAGGATGATTCAGACTTTCCTGAATACCTAGTAGATCCAGGTGATCCGTTTAACCCAGAAGCAGGGAAAACCATGAAAGAGGATTTCACGATTTTCTGGAATAAAGCAATTGAGTGGACAGAGAAGTATGCTAAGAGTTAATCTTCACCTGGAGTAATAGCTAAGGCTCCCAAATTATTAATTAGATCACACTTCATGGACAGGAAATTGATGAGGAAAAAGGATACAACCGAAAAGCTTCTAGCTGAAACACCTCCCCATAATAGAAAAACGTTCATTTTGACTCCTGAGGTGGAAAATGTCTCAATAAATCATGAATTACTTAAACAGATAACTGAACATTCAAAAAAAGCTTTTCCAAGAGAAGCGATTGGTTTATTAGACGGAAGAATCGAAAAACCAGGAGAAATCGTGATCAGAAAGATTTTCTTTGTTACGGTTGGTGAAGAATATTCTGTAGCATTTTCAGATGAAGACTTCAAAGTATTCGAACATACTGAGTTTTGTGTTGGTTGGTGGCATTCTCATCCAGGTTTTGGATTATTTTTATCTGCAACTGATATTAAAACTCACATACTTTCATTCCAAATTACACAACCTCATTCAGTAGCATTGGTTGTCGATCCAACCAATTTAGATTCGAATGATTTAGCAGTACACAAATTTTTTCAGGTAGTAGGAAATTCTGAAGATAATAATTTCGATTATAAGGAAGTCTGCAGTTACATCACTCATTGAGAACGAGCTAGCCGTTTGTGTTAAATCCTGAGAATTCTTTTCTGGTGATATTAGGTACAAGACAAGTGAAATGGTATTTAATTCCTTAACAAAATATTGTACTTTGGGTAGAAATGGTATTTTATGAAGTGTACAAAATGAGTTTAAGTTTTCTGGGATCCTTTTTCCTTCAAGACGGAACATACACCCTGATGGACTATTTGCTTATATTTTTAGGTCCAGGAGCAGTTTTATTTTTTACATTTTACCTACTATGGGCTGGTAGAAGGAAAAATCGTAAAATAATTGAAACCTCAAGGGTTGCACTTCTCGAAGTTTTTTCAAATGAATTCGAAGATTTGGTAACAGATCAATTAAGTTCAAATGGTGGACTTCTATTCCCGAAATATATAAAATCTCGGAATATTCCGTTTAAAGACTTTCGAGTCGTTTTTGCGCTAGAAGAACGACATTTAATTCTCTCTGTTATTATTTATTGGTTCTCAGGTAAAAATGATTTCATTGCACTGGAAGCTAATCCGAGAAAGGGAAAATTCCCAACAAAACTACAAATCATACCTAATCACGAGGAAGGACAGATCAAGAAGCATCAAGATTTGCTTTTTTCATTAGATGATATTAATCTCAATGTGGGGAAACTGGATGAATTTTTTGTTATAAAATCCTCTTCCAAGAGAGCTGGTACATATTTCATTGGAGATAAAGCTCTACTAAAGCAAATTTATGCTCTTCGTAATTCCTTGATTAGAATTTCTATAAACTCTACGGAAAATCCATCCGTTAGAGTATACGCACGTATCAACAAAGAGCTAGATCTTTCGAAATTACAAAAATTATTTGTCTTGTTATGTGAAAGAATAAATGTGGTAGCTGAAAAGAAAGTAATGAAATAAGAATAACGATTTATTTTTGATAACTTCAGAGAGTCTCAAGTTTCTCAGTAACTCTCTGTCTAAGCCATTCTAAACCTTCTTCAACATTAAATCCAGTTTTTGCTGAGGTTGGTACAATTGCATACGAATGCGTTGTTACTTTATGAAGATTAAGTGAACGAGCTACTTCTCCTGCTGAAGCTGCATTCTCTAGGTCTTGTTTGTTTGCAAGAACTAAAATTGGGATATTCTGAACTTTATCATTATCTAAGACATATTTCCATAGTTCACTTCTGGCTTCTTCAAATCGATCTTTGTCACTTGAGTCAATAACATATACAATACCCATGGAACCAGCCATGTAACTCTCCCAGAGAGATTCTCGAAATGCTTCCTGTCCTCCAATATCCCAAGAAATGAATCGAACATTACCAGAGCTGAACTCATCCACATTCATTCCTAATGTCCGAAATGTACTACTATCAAATTCCCCAGATGTTATCCTCTTGACAATTGTTGTTTTACCTGCGTGATCAAGGCCTAACCAAGCTATTTTCACTGTTAATCGTTCTTTTGCGAATTTGGCGCGTAATTTTGTAAGAAAACTCATTTCGGGTACCTCGTTAACCTTTATGTAACATTCTACTCCGAAATCGTTCGCTCATCCATTGCCAAGGTTCATCGACACCTTCTCCAGTTAGAGCTGAGCAGGGATAAACTCCAAACGTTCGTGGTCGTTCCGACATCTCGGATTCTAGTTCTAGGGTTTTTATTATATTATCTAAAGACATAGCTTCCTTGAGATCTTGCTTGT
>JAEOSP010000776.1 GCA_016840305.1 Candidatus Hodarchaeota archaeon | reverse complement strand
CATTTTTCTTTAACTCCTAGTAATCAGATATCTGTATGCCCAGCCATCAATAAACCAAGTTTTTGTTCATTTGTTGTTTGAGGATCTTCGAAAGCGACGATTTCCCCTTCATACATTACAGCTATCCGATCTGATAGTGTAAGAATTTCATCCAAATCACTAGAAATTAAGAGGACCCCCTTATTCTCTTTTCTTAATTCTAATAATCTTGTATGAACATATTCAATAACACCAACATCCAAACCCCTTGTAGGCTGAGCTGCTAAAATTAATGATGGTTCTTTTGACAATTCTCTTGCAACTATAACCTTTTGTTGATTTCCACCGCTTAATGACCCAATAGAGGTAAAAATAGATGGTGTTCGTATATCAAATTGAGCAACCAACTTTTCTGCCTCAGAATTTATTTTATTGTAATCCAATAAGAAGGAGAATAATCCCTTCCGATACCATTTCTCTTTATGATGTAAGCCTAGAATTAAGTTCTCTGGAATCGCTGATTCTTTTATTGATCCATCTTTCTGTCTATCTTCCGGAATGTACGCTAACCCAATATCATAAATTTCTCTTGGATTTTTACTTGTTACATCCTTTCCTAAAAGAATAACACTCCCAGTATGAATAGGTCTTAATCCAGTGATTGCTTCAGCTAATTCTGTTTGACCATTGCCTACTACACCCGCTATTCCAACAATTTCTCCTTCCATTACTTCAAGTGAAACATTATCTAATGCTAATTGTTGTCTATCATCAAAAGCACTAATTCCCTTAATTTCTAATAATTTCTTTCCAGGAGTTTTGACCTCTTTTACCAACTTATGGAGTTTTCTACCTGTCATCATTTCTGCAAGTTTAAATGGCGTAGTATCATCTTTGTTGACTGTAGCAATGAATTTTCCTTTTCTTAACACTGTTATTCTGTCTGCAAGTGCCATTGGTTCTTTCAATTTATGAGTAATTATAATTATCGTTTTACCCTGATTTTGTAATCCCTTTAGTGTTTTAAAAAGAGCAGTAACTTCTTGTGGAGTAAGAACTGCTGTTGGTTCATCAAGAATTAGAATATCAGCTCCCCGGTAGAGAATTTTAAGTATTTCTACCCTCTGTTGGATACCCACTGGTAAATCTTCAATAGTACTGTCAGGATCTATCTCTAAATTGTTTTCTTTAGATATTTCTAAAACTTTTTTTCGAACTTGATTCTCATTAATTCGAACCCCATTAAAACACGGTTCAGCACCCAAAACAATGTTTTCTGCCACAGTCATAATTGGTACGAGCATGAAATGCTGATGAACCATTCCTATTCCGTTGTTCATTGCATCAATCGGTTCTTTAATTGAAACCTCGTTGCCATTGATTATAATTTTCGATTCTTCGTTATCAGATCCATAAAGACCGTACAACACGTTCATTAACGTTGTTTTACCCGCACCATTTTCACCTAATAATGCATGAATTTCTCCTCTTTTAAGATGAAAATTAACATTATCATTGGCAATTGTACCAGGAAATATTTTTACTATATTCAGCATCTGAACAATATAATCAGGTTGTTGGGATGAGGATGTAGATGTTTGACTCAACGACAAATTGGATTTCTCCTTTGCTATAAATAAATAATAAAAAAAAGAGAAGAAAGACTAGAATTACTTTCTTCGTTTTTGAATTCTGACCGCTATCAAGCTAAGAATCATGATAGACGTTAAGATACCAAAACCAGGGGTGGGAGCTTCAGTGGTCGTTGTTGTTGCAGCTGCAGTTGTAGTTGTTGCAGCTGTAGTTGTAGTTGTTTCAGCTTTGACAGGTATGTCACTTACAACGATTGTTTTATTGATTATCATATCTATGATATCCTCGATGTGCTCTCCACGAGTTTTGTTAACACCTTTTAACGTATAGTATTCCTGTTTTTCAGCCCAAGTATAGGTCATGTTGCTGATTCCAACACCATCTTCAGCGATTCCAAGGTTTTTAGCTCCACCTGCCCATGATTCTTGCATATAGTCATCGATAGTGCTGAAAACAGCTGTTTCAACTAATTTTAGCATAGAGCAGAGAACTTTACCTTCAGCAAGATAATCTTGATCACTGTCGACACCTATGGCATAAACATCATCGGTTTCATTGGCTGCTTGCATAACACCAATACCTGTGCCACCTGCAGCGGCATAAACAATATCTGTTCCTCCACTGAAAAATGTTTGACCAACTACTTTTCCACCAGCTATATCTCCCCAGGGGTTAGTTGGATCAGGTGAATATACATAATTCACTTCAATGGCTGGATCAATATAGTGTACACCTTGCTGATAACCTGCTAGGAATTTATTGATCAAATAGATATCTAAACCACCAAGGAAACCGAGTTTATCTGTTTGAGTGGTCATACCTGCCATTGCACCAACAAGAAATGAACCTTCATGCTCTTTGAATGTAATGGAGGATATATTTTCATGATCGATGACATCATCTATCAATAAAAATTTCTGATCTGGGTATTGGGCAATTGTATCGGTAAGTGCACCTGTCTGCAAGAATCCTACACAGATAATTACATCATAAGTTCCCTGTAACGCTAAATATCTTTGATAAGTGGCAAATTCTGGTATTGTTGTAGGTTCTACATAATCAACAGTGATATCTCCAGTTTGATGAGTGTAATTTCCACCATATTCATCAAAGGCTTGTTCCATTCCACGATACGCTGCATCGTTGAATGATTTGTCCCCTAAACCTCCAGTTGCAAAAATAATTGCAAACTTTCCAGTGTCTAGGACCTTAGGTTCTGCTCTAACGTTTGAAAAAGTTGATAGAGCAAAAATACCTAACATCATAAAGAATATTACTTTTTCTTTTTTCAAATTATATTCACCATGTAAATATATTTTCAAAGTTCATTTTGAGAAATAACGCATTCAATGAATTCTTATGATCAATGAAAGTGAATCGATGGCTATAACCCAATTTGATACTCATCGATATTGATAAAATCATAGTTTTTAATTTTTGTTTAATTCTTGTAGTTTCTCAAATAACACATATTTCACAGTTATTTTTGATAGTTAGTTCCTAATTCTTGTCTGATGCCAGCGTAAAAAAAATGAAGTTAATTTCAAGGAAATTTATTCCGATTCTGCCAATCTTTCTGAAAATCAGCTATTCGATAACAATTGTGAAAACAAAAAAAGCCCCTTAATAGTCAGGAGAAATCGACTTTTTAAAAGATTAATTTTCCATTTATTGAAGTAAAATTGAGAAGAATTTTAATATTCAACATGTAGATCTCATGAAAATATTGTTGTGGACATCATGGAGAATTATTTAATCCCTTTCTTTTCTCCCCTGTCAGAGAGAGGACAAAATATTAAACT
>JAEOSP010000775.1 GCA_016840305.1 Candidatus Hodarchaeota archaeon | reverse complement strand
TGTAATAACCAATTTTTCAATGGCTCTTAATTGAGATATTTCTGATTTCAGAATGACTAAATTATGGGTTCTAAATCGAGTATTACAGTTCCAAGAATAGTCCAATTTTTGGTGAAAGTCAGAAAATTTAGGTTCTGAAGCAATTTGAATATATAAATCATCTGGTTTCTTACGCCCAAATGCTGTTGTTCGTTCATAATGAACATATGTATAACTTTCAGGTAGAGTTTTGTTCTCTATTGATTTATCTTCACATGTTTGGCATATTTTTCTGTCGTGATAATACTCCTTTCCGCAGATTGGGCATTTTAATGACATTTTTGACGCTTTTCCAAATTTACTTTTAATTATAGAAGGGATAATTTCCCTAATTTATCAAATATAAATATTAATATGAGCGTGTCAATAAAAATGTATCGAAAAACTTCATCAAATGAATATTTTTAGACAACATTGTATGGCGAAGAAATATTTTTAATAGAAAAAATTATATATATGACGATGCATTGATAGAATCAAAGGTATTTAAGTTGTGAGACGAAATGAATGAGTTAAATCTTAAAATACTACGAATCTTAAGTACGGATGGGCGCAAATCTTTTCGGTATATCTCTGAACAGCTAGGAAAATCACCCATTACAATTAAGAATCATATAGAGGAGATGGAGGAAGCGGGAATAATTAAGAACTATGGAATTCAATTAGATTACGAAAAAATTGGGTATGACATCATCGCCCTTATTGAGATTACTGTATCAAAAGGCAAGATGCTTGAAGTTGAAAAGAAGATTGCCAATAATCCGAATGTATTCGCTGTATACGATATTACAGGAACACACGATGCAATTGTTCTTGCTAGATTCAAGAGAAGAGCTGATCTCAGTGAAATGATCAAAAACGAGATTCACGCTTCCACTTTTGTAGAACGAACTAATACTCATATTGTTCTAAATGTTATTAAAGAGAATAATGAGCTAAACGAGTTATTAGACAAAGAAAAAGAGTAGAGTTCAAAACTGAAAATAATAGAGACGATAGACAATATTATAAGAAAATATGGTGTTAAAATCATTTCTTTTTTATCTTTTCTGGGGTTTCACTTGCAATAGATTGCTTATATTTTAGCACATGCTGGTAAACTTCATTGCAAAAGGTTTCAAATTCCATTGGATCGTAGACTGATCCTAACTCTCTATCCAATTCTAATTTTTTTAGGGCTTCCCAGTCCAATCCAACTCCCAATATCGGAATAACTAGCAGATTATGTTTACGAGCGATACTTAATTCAGTTGTACAATCGCGTGAATCAATCGAATTCTTAGTAGAAAAAAAAACAAGTAATTGACAACGAGGGACCGTTTTGTTCATCCATTGATCTATATTACCGATAAGATCTGTTTCACAATAAAAAACGCGACCAATTCCTTTTTGATCTTCCAAAAATTTCGCAAGCTCATCAATTCGATATCGTTTAAAATCATCCACAGCGTGAGTAATAAACACTCGAAATCCTCTTCTAAACCGCTTTCCTAGTTCGAAGAATTTGCTTGAAATTAATATTCCAAAAACGATTGGAATGTAAACTATCAGTAAAACAATAAATGGCGTTAATATAAAAATATAAAAATTCAACAGAAGACCAAGCGAGCTAAACAGAATAAAATAAATACTTCTAATTCTTATACCAAAAAATAAAATATATGTTATTGCTAGGACTCCTGATAAAAACATCGCTGAGGTAAAAAAGCTCGCATATTGAAGGCCGAATACAATATCTATTCCTCCTATTAAAAGATTTACCCAGTTGGATATTCCACTTGTTATAGCGAGAATAGTAGCTGATACCAAATAATTTCCATATTGGGGTCTATTACTTATCCCAGCTAAAAAGAATGCTATGTAGTAAAAAATTGAAATAATGAGAGAAATTATGAATCCCGAAAAAAGTAGGGTAGGCACAAGATAGAAATATTCTATAAGAGGTTGGCTTATAATGAGAATAATACTGTAAATCCTTATTAGTTTCA
>JAEOSP010000774.1 GCA_016840305.1 Candidatus Hodarchaeota archaeon | reverse complement strand
GGTAGCTTATGCTTAGTAGGTTTGAATTTGCTTCAATTAATATTTTTACTTGAGCTGGGGATCATATTTCCAATTGGGTATCTTATATTAATTGTTATCTACGCGTGTCTATTTCTTTGGAATGTTTGTCCAGTTTGTGCAATAAAAGGAACATGTCCAGGTGGAAGGGCTTCAACATGGATACGAGAATCAATATTTAAGAAGTAATAACCTCTAAAGAGTAATTCTTATGGAATTTGTTGATAACAAAGAAAGACAGATATCTTACAAAGGTGAAGGTATTCGTCTAGTTTCGATTCACGGTGGTGAAAATTTTCTCAAAATACTGAATGATTAAGAGAGTTATTTCATATGAAAATTAGACAAATTTATCAGAAGAATTACCCTGATAATAAAAAAGAGGTTCTAGAATATACATCAGATTATTATTATAGCTTAATAAATACCAAAAAGCCTAATGATCAAGGATGGATATTCGATTGGGAGAAAAAAAGGTTTACAGCAACTTACGCTAAAAAATGGGAGGGAATGTATTTTGAACCTCAGTATTAAAACTTTCCAAAATAATTTCAAATCGTTCAGGAGAATATTCATCTGGAAGGATAGCACCTTTGATACTACTTAACGACTTTTCTCGTCTCAAAATTCGATTAAAGATGGGTATTCCAACTCTTTTCATGAAGAATATTTCAATTTTCATTTTAATATTCATTTTTACACCTGGTTCGACTATAAATATCCATATAGCTCCATGATTAATTGCTGCAGAGATTCTATTATTCTAGGAATTTGATTATCAAATTTCTGATGATGAGGACAATAATCGTCTGTGATAGCTTCCTGAATGTTCATATCCCAGATAATAGGGTAATACTCGCAGCCTTTAG
The DNA here is from genome assembly GCA_016840305.1 of Candidatus Hodarchaeota archaeon. The sequence goes on along the minus strand of JAEOSP010000774.1, from coordinate 7,831 downwards.
GCTTAAATTCGTAAATTGTACATTCCCCATGCTCATCGAGAAAGAAGCATTGTAATCGATCATTAATTTCTTTATTTTTCAAGGTTCGATGGCCAAATTTATCTACAAAAGAGTATTCATTTACAGAAAAACTTGTTTTTTGATTAATGCGTTTGATATCTGAAGATGAGAGTAACATTTCTGTTTCCCAACAGCACATGGAGCATTGATTTTCTCTACAAATTTCTCCAGAAACGATCCTATTTACCATAACCAGTCATTTCATGGAGTGAATTATTGCCTATAAAGAATTAATGCTCTTCAAAATGGAAGAAGGTGAGTCTTTCTTTGAAAATAAGTCAGAATTTGCTCATCAAGGATTAATAGATTTGCTTGTAAAGTACTAAAAATATCTTTTACTTGACTCTTCATACTATTGATTGCACGAGAATCCAGAGGTAATTTTTCTATTGTTTCTAAAATAGGAGTTTTATTATTAAGGATGTTTTTTGCTTTTATTAGATCAGTGAACGATTTAATTCTATGGTCAATCAGGACCTCAGATTCATTCAGATTATCAAAGTATAAACTTAATTCACTATCAAGCAAGTCTGAGGTAAAACTATTCTCAAAATCAATGCCCCAAAGTTTTCTTTGTGAATAAAGGTAATTTCCCCCATGACGATCAATCGCTCCTAGAAAAGCCTCAAATAATAATAAATCAATAATTTTGTCTACTGGAAACTTTTTCAGATCTCTTTGCGAGAGATTTTTTAATTCAACAGCTTCTGCACCTAACCATTGGTGAAGCAGACCGATTTTTTTACCTTGTTTAGCGATTAGTACCCGTGGAACAGGAACTTCCAATTGTGCTGCTATGTAGGAAGCTAAGAATTCTTTGATAAGAACTGATGGATTTACAGACTTCCAGAGCCAGCTATCATGAAGATTATCTGCAAAAATAACTGCAGCATTATTTTCAAAATTAGATCCTCTTACGTGAATAGTTGTGTAGTCAGTTAAGATTATATCCGCGGTTTGTGAGAGAGAATTCTCTATTACTTCTGGAAATTCGGATATACTCATAATTAATCACCATGAACATGCTGACTACCTTGCATTAAGGATTAAGATGTTCGTGTTGAAGCATTTTTTGGATAATTTTTTGAAGGTTATTCTTCGGAAAGTGAGTCAAGTTTCTGTAATTCAAGTTCAATTTCAGCAATATTTTTCTTTAGATTTTCAAATCCGATCATGAATCGTAGACCTAATCCCATTACGAAGCTAGCATTTTGAATTTCGGAGAAACCATAAGCAGATAGCTCATAACCTAAAGCCATCTTAATAAAACTTAAGGCCTGTCTTCCTTCTAGTGTATCACGTTTGGATAAGTGATCATACAGTATTGCTCCATAGTTATACCCCCACATCTTTGCAATATCATCTTGACTTCCTCCAACTAATGAAATGGCTTGTTCAGCTTTAAGATAGCTTTCTTCTAATTCAACTTTTGCTGCTTTGGCAACATCTTCAGGAATCTTTAGTTGTTCTTTCAAATGAGAGATACTTTTCTTAATTTCATTAAGACTTCCTTTTGCAACAGCAGCATTCAAACGTTCTTGAATATCATAACTCAATTTAAGTGTACACCGATATCTATTACGGTGCAATCTTTTTGATCGTTACTGAACAAATCCTCCGCACAAAAAATAATCCTAGATAAAGAAGTGATGAAAATGCGATCATATCAAGATCTAAAAATTGGTTATATCTGTATTAGGTTTATCTTCCAAACTCCTAAATTTACTTACTGCAAAAAGGAATATAGCTAAAGAAATAACATATATAACTGAAGTAAACGTAAAGGCAACATTATACCCATAATCATCAATAATACTTCCAGATACAGGAGAAAATAGTGACCAACCAACCCATCTTATTGTTGAGCTTGTAGCAGCACCAGTAGCTCTCACACGTGAGTCAATATAAGATAACATTCTTGATTGAGAAATGGGGGAACTCATATTAGCAAAAGTACCACGTAGGATATAGAAAAAAGCAGAAATAAGTAAAGTATTAGAAAAGATTATTCCAAGTAGACTAACTACCGATAAAAGTGTTGTTATAGCGATAACGCGTAATTCACCAAAAGATTTGGCTAAATACGGAGCTATCTGTGTAGCAAAACCTATGAAAGTATTTAAAATAACCACTAGTATTGAAAGTTCACTGGGAGTTGCATTTAAACTTTTTAAATATGGAGTTAAATAAGGTAAACTGGAACCTGCACCAGCACCTGATAAAAATTGCGAAAATATCAACAATAATAACGGTATAATGATTATGGGGGCAAATAAGATATGAAATTGTTTTCTAATTGGGATATTATCTACATTTTCTTTATTAGAGTCATTAAATAATATGTTTTGATTTCTTTTCCGCTTATTTACCAAGATTAGTAGAAGAAGAAAGAGTAAACATCCAAAAACCAAAACGAGAATGGTTAATGGAAAAATGCTTGCTAAACCGTCAGGAGTATAATCATTGACACCCCAAAACCAAAATGAAGAGATGAGTGCACCAGCGGCTGTTGGGATCATCCATGTGGCAAAAAATAAGCTGAAAGCTGCTATTCTTTTTGATCCTATGTTTTCAGCAAGAAGAGCAGTTCCAGGGCCATTAAAAATAGCACTGACAATCCCAAGTGATAGATAGAACCAATAAACACCATCTTTTCCTCCTAAAGATATCATATAAGCTGCAATTCCAAAAAATATTACTGAAAAGTATAAAAATCTTCTCAAACCAAATCTGGACGCAAATAAAGCTAAGGGGAGTGAAAAAATAGCGACCATAAGAAAGCGAGCACTTATGATTATCCCAATTTCTTCAGAACTAGATCCAAGTACTTGTAAATAAGGTGCAACCGTTGGTTCAATTATTCCTGTAGCTAGATTACCAATACTCGCTCCGAAAACCAAAACATAACTAATTTTGGTTAAATTAAACATATCAGCTTTCATTTGTTATCCAAACTCTGAACTCGGATAACTATCATGAATTATTTAAATTGTACTGCATGAAGATGCAATTGAATATTAACTCCTAAATATCGATGAACACGAAGAAACTTCTCATTTGGTTTCGTATTTGTTCTTATTAGCGTAAAACTAAAAAGTGCTTGTATTTAATAGAAATAAATCAGAAGTAACAATTAAGGAGTAAATGTACAAGATGGTAGAACCAGAAGATCGCTCTGGAATTAAGATCTCATCTGTCCTTGTAGAGAGTCATAGCCCGTTAGTTCCTCTCCCTGTAGCGAAAATACTTTTTTTAACATTGTTAAAGAAATTTCCAAACTCAACTGGTTATGATTTAATAGCTAAAGGAGAGAAGTTTGCTAAAGACAAAATTAAAATTCAATCAGGTTCTATCTACCCAATTTTACGAGAGTTTGAAGAATTAAAATTAGTTACTTCCACTCAACAGGAGAGTGGTAGGAAACGTCGTGTATACGTCCTTACTGATAAAGGAAATAAAGAATTAGTGATTTTAGGAAAGATGCTAAGATTTAGAATGAACAATTTAGTTAATCCTCTGTTAGATATTATTGAAAACGTCTAAATTGCATGTATTTCTCTTTATCAACTTAATACTCTGCTTAATTATATTTCCACAATGACTTACTAGTCGAACGCAAGGGGAAAAAGTTATATTATGTAGGGAGTTTACATATTACTTGTCTACATATATCACTTCAACATAATGAATTGCTTTGAAAAGCGAAGTAGACAACAAGAAGGTATTAGAATGTATGAAGAAGAATTTTCTGATAAATCTAGATTGATTCTGGTAATTGTAGCCCTAGCATATGGTGTTTTCAATATTACACTAGCACCCTTACTTGTTCAAGGTACATGGCAAAATTTAATGGAGAAAATAATCTCCCTCATTCCAACACAACCAGCAATGGAGACAGCTCCTTTTTTCCAAACACTTTGGTTTAGCGCTAGTCGAAGTATTAGTATAGTATCTGGTGTAACGTTAATAGTAATCGCTTACTACCTTTGGAAAAAGGAACCTTGGGCATATCCTTTATCTCTCTTGTGTATAGCTCTTCCGATAATATTGAATGTTGTATTGACTGTTCCACATCTTGCTCAAGGTTTAGGAATGGCTCCAAATGTTATCATTATAATATTTGGTTTGGTATGTTATTGGATTTTTGTGTTACTGAGGAAAGGAAGTCTTATCGAAAAGGGTTCTCGTTTCGTTGTTTTTACACTCTTGGGAGCTATAGCTGGACAAATAAATATTCTCGTTCTACATGGTACGAAAAATGCTTTAACTTCAGGTTTAGATCTGACACTATTTCAGCCAGAGATCGCCATTTATACAGTTGAAGCTCCAGTCAATTTATTTGCTATGGTTATGTTAAGTCTTTCAATATATTTATTGGCCTCTCGTAATATAAAGGGGTACAACTTAGCTCTTGTTGCAGGAGTTTCTGTCTTTTGGGTAAATATAGTCGCACAAATTATCCGAATGGAGACATTTGACTTTTTAGGCGCAGCAATATTTGCCTTAATTCTCGTAATACTGCTCCTTATTCCAAGGGTTAAAGAAAGCTTACTAGGAGAAGCTAGCTAAAAGAAATTAAAAGTGATAAAAACATAAAATAAGAGATAATGATAGATAGATTGATTTTGTACTTCGAATTATGAAATCACTTATCTATCACATTTTTTCTACTTGGTATACACTTTAGCTTATTATCAAATTTCTATCTCTACTTAATCTCTACTTAAGTACCCACCTAACAGTATTATTCCAAGAAGAGTTGGATAGATGATAAATCGTTCTAAAGTTCCTTTCATAAAACCCATAAACTGTTCAGTGCTCTCTACCTCCAAACCAAGGTAAGGTAAAAAGACAAAACTCATTATTAGCATCGAAAATCCTAATATAGAAGTTATATATAGTATAGGAGTTCTATTAATCGTAATTGTTGATATTAGAAATAGAGCTGCAAATAAAAACACAAATCCAGTAAAAATCCCGTGTAAAGGACGTGAATCTTCAGGAAATATTCCAACTCCTAATGCACAAAGCCCAGAGAGTAGTAAAAGTATTGAAACAAGTTTTTTATTGTATTCCTGTTGAACAAAATAACTCGCAAGAACGATACATATTCCTAGAAGAGCCACAGATGAATTAAAGAGTAAAGCTGTTTGTCCTACTCCTAAGGAGCTAACATAATATATTCCCGTATGATAATTAGGGAACATTCCTTGTGCAATGATAATTGCTAAGAAGAATTCTAGGGGACCAAAGAATAAGAGAAAACCCAGAATATCTTTATTTGATACATTTTTATTTTTGATTAACAAATCATTAATCCTCCATTAGTTGAAATCATATATAGGATTGCATGATATGTTATTCTTTAAAAAGCTCGATTGAGGCACTTTTCCTTTTTCAGGTGAAAAGGAAATCATATTTATAAGACAATTAGTCCGTTGTTTATACTATCTTCTGTATTTTTACCCTCTATGCTCTAACCAGACAAGAAAGTGAACAAAATCTGTTTTAATAGTTGAAAATCTTATTTCTCTCACGTAATCCAATCGTGTGTGATTGAATTTTCACTGAATAGATTGTTTTACAATCCTTTATTGCTTCTTGTCGATTTTAAATTGAAATTGAAAATGTTCACAAATTAGGTACTACAAGGAGAAAACAATTCTCATTTCTCAATATCTACTACATTGTTGTCTGCTAATTATTGTGTATGTTAAATGAATTTAAATTTTACTAAATTTCAAAAGATTTCTGTAATAGGTAACCTTAAATAGAAGTTTTAATATTAGTCTAATTACAACTGAACTAATAAGAGAATGCCTTGAAATGCTTTCATCTTTGAAACCTACCTTCCCTGAATTTCAAGAACTGTTTTCAAATGATTCTACATTAAAGATACTTGCTGCAATTTATCAAATGAATAACAAAAGGAGTTCTGCCTCTGAATTGGCTTCTATCTTGGGGATTCACAAAACTACAGCGAAAAAACATCTCGAGACTCTTCACAGCTTTGGATTTCTTACCAAACGAACATTGAATGATAAAAGAGGAAAACCTACATATTTCAGTGTTAAAACAGAACAAACTGTTATCCTCTTAGATTATGAAATTTTATCTCAAACTGCTGATTTCGAAGTTTCTATCCCCGATATCTTGATACGTGAAGAATTTGGGCTATTCCCTCGTGTACAATTTATATATGGAGAAAATTCTCTCATTAAGTCAATAAAAATACGAACACGCACGAAAGCTAAACGTGCAGTTACTCGAGAAATCGATGTGGCAGACATTGAGGGGAGGTTCTTGAAATTTCTTCCCCATCCTACAATGGAGGCAAAATCGTTAATCGAATTATGTGAAATAGCAGGAATTACAAGGTCAATACAAATCAGAGCAATTTATAACTTTGTTATTAAGCTGAAAGAACTTAATATCATCAAATGTGCGGGTTAATTAGTGAAAAAAGAATAATTTGGAGTTAAAAATGAGAAAAATGGCCACAGATAAAAAGAAAACTGCTTACCCTTGGATGGAGGAATATCGTCCAGAATTTAAACGTAATCGATTTAAAATAAGATCACAAGAAGGTTTTATCCTTATTTTGATTTTTCTCCCTTTCATCATACTAGGTCTAATAGGGTTCATTGAACCAAAATTGTATTCTATAACAAGTTTAATTTTTAATATTTATTTTCTTACTCTTCTGCTATACATCTTTTGTGGTGTTTTTATTCCAATGGTTTGGATTCTGATAAAAATTTCTCTGAGAACTAGGAATAAGAATTTTGTTTACCAATCAGTATTTTATATTCAATATGCAATATTTGAACTCTTTCTCTTAACATATCGATTACGACCAATTAATGAGAGATTTACAATTCTTGATTCGATGTTTGATGTGTATTATTATCTGACTAATCTTTTATCAATACCAGATGAAATAGCAGCCCCGCTTCCTATTTACGCAATGATTGGTTATCTTGGGTTATTCATTTTGATTTGGTCTTCAATAAAACAGCCTCTATTCTTAGATAATTTCAATAGTATGGCGTATCAAGATTCATCAACAATTTTGTCCTCTCAAGCCCTGGAGATTTCTAGTGAAGAAGATGGTTACTCTCAAAGAAATTTGTTTCTGGAATTTGAAGTCTTATCAAAAATAATTCCACAATCAGAAGATTTTCATTCCTTTGGGATTAATTATTCAAAGTTTTTAGGAAAAAAAGGGGTGATAATTGATTGGGAAATAACAGATACTTCTATCAAATTATATCCAAGATTTCTTATGTACTGGCCCCGTCTTCTAAAAGAACCTTTACGAATGATTCGAGTATTGAACAATGTAAGAAAAAGACATAATCTTACGGTGATTGAAATCATCTTCAATTCACCCCAGATTTCTATTCATGTATCTCCTAGTGACTACGATATACTAGCAAGAGAGGTAACATTTCATCTATTAAGCTTAAAAGTTTTAGAAAGAGTGAAACAATCCATATTAGCATTTTTAGATAAAAACGAAATTGTTTCCTATGATGTTCTGTTTCAGAACACATGAAAGATGTGAAAATATTTCTTAAATTTCATTTGATCACCTGTTATCAAGTTACAGCTAATTATCACTTTGTAGGTTGAAGTCTAAAAGCTTAATCTAAACGTGAAACGATTTATTCTTCCTTCTCAAAACGTTTTCGTATGTTACTATACAGTTCCTTCATCATTCCTTCAATTTGAGATAAATAGGACATTGTTCCTGTTTGAGTCTTTAATT
>JAEOSP010000773.1 GCA_016840305.1 Candidatus Hodarchaeota archaeon | reverse complement strand
TTTGATTTGCATGCACAAGATCAGAAAGAGCTTCTTAAAGCCCTAGAAATTGATCAGGTACATCATATAGGTATTTCCTATGGATCTGAACTTGGTTTAGTATTTACTTTAAAGTATCCAGAGAGAGTGAAGAGTTTAACTGTATGTAGCGGTGTTACTCATATCGGTGCTTATCTTAAAAGGGTTAGTCAACTCTGGCGAGCTGCTTGTGTTCAAGCAGACCCCTTAATGTTTTTTTATGCAACAGTACCATTTAATTTTAGTGAAAGCTATATTGAAAAGAATAAAACTTTGTTAGAACAAGCTAAGGACCGATATTCACAATTTGACTATCCTGCATTTGTTCGATTAATGGATGCCTTTCTTGAGTTGAATATTACTGATCAGTTATCAGAAATTGCAGTTCCTACCTGTATTATTGGAGGAGAGCAAGATCTCATAAAACCTCCGTATCCTTATTCTATAACTATGCACGAAATGATTCCAAACTCTGAATTACATATCATCCCAGAAAGTGGTCATGTAGTGACTTGGGAAAAACCCCATGAATTTAATTCCATTGTTCTTGGTTTCTTAGACAAGTTATTATTAAATAAGTAGTGGATAAAGTATGAGTTATGATTACCTGATTCCTTCTAATCATCAAGATTGGTCATGGATTGGAGATTACGCAGCGAGAAGAGCACAATTAACACCGAACAAAGAAGCTATTGTTGATAATATTGAAAAGAAACGTTATACCTTTGCTCAAATGAATTCTCGTGCTAATCAATTAGCAAGAATATTAAGTGAATTAGGTATTGAAAAGGGTTCAAGAGTTGCAATTTACTCTAAGAACCGATTAGATTGTATTGATTTATTTTTTGCGACAGGTAAGATTGGAGCAATATTAGTTCCCTTAAATATTCGTTTGGCAATTCAAGAAACGAAATATTTAGTTGAAAAAACTCAACCAGCTGTATTGTTTTATGATCCTGAGCTTAAAGAAAAAATAACTGGATTAAAAAAAGTCGTTTCATTAAAAAAATATGTTGTAATGGGAAATAAGATAATAGATGAAGATTTAGCTTCTCGTGAATTGATGGCTGAAAAAGATGACTCAAATGTTACACGACCAATCATTCATTTCGAAGATCCTCATTTAATATTATTTACTGGAGGTACAACAGGTTTACCTAAAGGTGCGGTTCTTTCGCATCGATTGATCTTCTGGAATTCAATCAATACGATTCTTACTTGGAATCTTAAACCCGACGAAGTTGAAATTCTCCTATTCCCCCTCTTTCATACTGGTGGATGGAATGTATTACTCGTTCCCTGTTTTCATCAAGGAGCAAAAACCATTTTGATGGGAGATTTTGACCCTGATGAAACGATTAGAGTGATTGAGGATGAAAAATGTACAACAGTTGTTGGAGTACCCACAATTTTTCATATGATGTCAATGTCGGATAAATTCACGAATGCTACTTTCGATTCAGTCAAAATTTTTATTTCTGGAGGTGCTGCTTGCCCTGAAGAGATTATGAGGAGGTATTGGGATAAGGGAAAGCTAATGAAAATGGGTTATGGGTTAACAGAGGCTGGTCCTAATAATTTCTTCCTTCCAGAAGAAAGGATAAAGGAAAAACCTCTCTCGGTAGGATTTCCTGTTTTCCATAATGATTTGATGGTTGTTCATCCAAAAACGGGAGATGTAGTTGAACAAGGAGAAGTTGGAGAATTATTGATTAAAGGCCCCCATGTTTTTTCTGGCTATTGGAATGAACCTGAAGAAACATCCAAAACGCTTAGACCTGATGGTTTTATGCATACTGGTGATCTTGTCAAACAAGATGAAGAAGGGTTTTATTTTATAGTTGGAAGATCAAAAGAAATGTATATTTCAGGTGGAGAGAATATTTTTCCTGTAGAAATCGAAGAAATTCTCTATAAACATCAAGCTATTGCCTTAGCTGCAGTTATAGGAGTACCTGATGAGAAATGGGGAGAAGTGGGAAAGGCATTTGTAACATTGAAACCAAACCATACAGCCACTACTGAGGAATTAAGGGATTACTTATCAAAAAATCTCGCTAAGTATAAGATCCCTAAGGTATTCGAAATCAAGAACGAATTGCCGTTAAGTGCTGCTGGGAAAATTCTTAAACGTGAATTAAAGTAATTAGGTGCACATCGTGAAATATCGCCCCGTAGGAATTGAAAGTTGGGGAGTTTACCTTCCAAAAGAGCGTCACACTAGTGAATATATAGCGAAAGAAACTGGGATTCCACAAGAGATTCTCGAAAAGAAATTTGGACTCAAAGCAAAAACTGTTCCTGGCCCCGAGGATCATACTGTGTTCATGGGAGCCGAAGCTGCAAAAGAAGCATTAAGGAAGGCTAATTTAACTGCTGAAGACTTAGATTGTATTATTTGGGCTGGTGAAGTGTACTCAGAATACCCGATGCAAACCTATGGGATAAAACTTCAGAAATACTTGGGATGCCCTACTAAACCTTGGGCTTTTGACATTAATCAGCGCTGTGGGAGTATGCCAGTTGGTTTGCTACTAGCCAAAGGGTTAATGCAAGTGTATCCTAAAATGAAACGCATCTTAGTGGCCTCAGGATATCGAAACTCGGATCTAATTAATTATAAAAATCCACGTACACGATTTATGATTAGTCTAGCTGCTAGTGGAGTAGCAATTATTGTGAAAGGGGATACAAAGGAGAATGAGATTTTGGGTATAGCAGCAGTATCAGATGGTCGGTTTGCTGATGATGTTTATGTCCCTGCAGGCGGGACAGTAAATCCTATTACTGCAGAAGCTATCGAAAAAGGACAAAATTACCTAGAGGTAACTGATCCTGCTGGATTAAAGGAACGTCTTGACAAATTTTCAATGGATTCGTTTGTTCACGTAATAGATGATGCTTTAGAGCAATCAAATCTTACTAGAGAAGATATTGATTTCCTAGCTCTACTTCATATGAAGAAATCTGCTTTTGATTACGTTGCAAATGCAATTGGTGTAGATCCTGACAAACAATCTGTCTATCTTGATGATATTGGTCATAATGGTCAAAATGATATGG
>JAEOSP010000772.1 GCA_016840305.1 Candidatus Hodarchaeota archaeon | reverse complement strand
TTTCAAGTAGTCCTAAAGGTCGGTTCAGTTTTACTTGTTCTGTCCTGCCGGATAGGGGATGCGTGACTCATCCCGTCGTGACTCTAAAAAGTAATTTTTTTTGTCCGACAAATTTAGTCATGTATTACTTTTCATTCTAATAACTGAGGAGTCATCCATTGCAGATCCTGATAATTATAAAAGTTATCTATCATAACCTTTGATCGAAAAATTGGTTGGATTGGAAAGATGTTCCAGCCTAATTTCTTTTTTACCCAATTAAAGATATTAGGTGTAAGTTGGGTAATAAGGACGCATTTATCCTCTGTGGAAATAACTGATGACATTGGCAGCCAATGGAGGAAGGTTAGAGTAGTTCTAGAAGAATTTTGCGGAATCTCCATCCAAAACATGTCGAGACTAAATTCTGAAAGAGCATTACGCAATTGAAACGTCGGCGCAGCAATTCTCTTAGCAAAAAACTTCGATAGTAGAGCTAAATCGGATTGGGTTATAGCTGAAGTCTGAAAATCACCTTTAAGTCCAATAGGAAGATTTGCAAAGGATAAGGCGGAGTAAGTCTTGATATAAAGTTTTATAGCTTGCTCAGGAATTTCTAAATCGTTATAAGTGAATTTTCTAATCTTCATTTTTGGGGTAACACTAGAAACACTTTCTAAAAGGCCATCTGTCTTGAATTTCTCTCTTTTTTCGACAGAATTCAAGAATTTCTCAGGAATAACTTGACTCTCCCAGCCAATTCCTGGTAAATACAGTGCTAAAGATGTTCCTGCTTGAACTGATGTGATCGGCTCTAAATAGATTATTTCAATTTGATTACTATCTTCATTTTCTTTGAAATATTCAATTAATACACTGAGTAATCTTTTTGGGACGTAAACAAATCCTGAGAAGATATTATCTTCTTCAAGGAGTTGGTAGACATTACTCATTCCCATAACGAAATTACTATCAAGTTTGAAAGCAGTTAAATTAAAATCTGAATTTGATTTGTGAACTTTCACCATAAACATAACTGAACTTAATTCAAATGCGAGTGGAAACATCCAAACTCCCCATCTTGCATCTAACCTTGAAAAGAAGTGATGTAATCCCCTAAATTTCTTATTTACTGATACTTTTTCCGAGATCTCTTTGGTAATGTAATATTGATTCATGCCTTGAATCGAAGTTTTATTTACTAGAGCATATAGAACCTTAATTATTTCAAGTTGTTTCTCGGTGAGAGGGTCGCTTAGGTCCGTGTTACAATAATACTGAAGTTTTTCCCATTTAATATCGTTTATAGAGCTTTTTTGACGTAATAGTTGAAAAACTCCCAACACTTCGTCATCACCTCTCAACGCCCTCACTAGATATTGAATAAATGTATCAGCATGAAAGGATGCTTCAATTAATAGACGCTGTGCATTCAAAAGGAAAGTTACAGAGAACCAGAGGAATGGGGTATTAATGTAACGGTCTAAATTGTAATATTCATTTGTGAGTATTTTCAATTGCTCCAAAAAATGCTCCCGTTGTTTGTATGTATCGACTTTATTCTGCGTTAATAAATTATAGAATGGTGTAAGAATATCTTGTTCATGTGAAGCGTACTGAGAAATAAGGGGAGGAATTTGAGAGAGAATCGTTGATAAAAATCGATTCCAAGTCTCTCGACGGTATGTCATTGTTAAAAGCGATCCTCCAAAAATGTACAGGTTTGGTAGTCGTTTTTATACACTTTGAAAATGCTCAAGGTTGAAATACTTTTTATGATCTTCTCAATAGAAAAATTGACAAAGTCATTAGAGGGAAGAAATCTCCTGACTGAATTTGTCGGACAAAAACGATCATGGACAAATATATTGCAACGATAGTAGTAGAAGGAAAATTTACAGAGTGGTCTCGTCTAAAAGAATATTGCGACCAAACCATAACTGACTCAACAGGTATTGCCCTAGGAATAATCACTAAAAATATTTCAACAGACTTCGGAGTGTACCCAGTTAAGTTTGTTCTGACATATTTTGATGAAGGTGTAAAACATCGTCTCAAGCCTGTTAATCGTTATACAATAAATAAAGTCCTTGAAAGAGGTTTTGACTCCATCCTTGAAAAAATAGGTAAAAAACTACTCATAAATCTTCAATTATCAGGAAAAATTAAGATTTAATAAGTTCAGTGAGTAATGATATCTGTTTCTCATTTAATTTTGATGGATACTTATAAATAACTTTAACTTTTTTCACTTTATCCATTTCATTTCTAAAACTTATAATTTCACCATGACGTGTATTTGGGGGGATGATGCCTGTTAATCGATCACCAGAAGGTGATTTAATTGTTAGTCCTTCACTTCCTCGTATTGCGAGAAAAACTGAGATTGGAATTGCCAGTATATCATCCTTCAAAGCAATCTTAACTAACAAATCCCCAGCTGGTCCTCCTCTTTTCCCCACATTCCCTTTGTTAGGAATCCGTAAAACTTTACCATCTTCTACATCGTGAGGAATGGGTATACGTATTTTTTCAATTTTTTCACTACCATCGGCGAATCGTCGTTTGAGGTTAATGGTTTTCTTTATTGAATCAGAAGCTCCAACTAGTTCAGATGTATTGATTTTAAATGAAATCTGAATATCAGAACCCTTCTGAGGAGGTGATGACCGAGTTTGACGACCACCAAAAGGGGAACCACTCATATTACCAAAAGAAAAACCGCCAGATCTAACCCCACCAAAAAATTGCGAGAAGATTTCAAACGGATCGATATTAGAAGTGTATGCTTGGCCACCTCGACTGGAAAAGAAATCAGCACCAAACTGATCGAATTGTTGACGTTTTGCATCGTCAGATAAGACTGAATATGCTTCTGATATCTCTTTAAATTTCTCCTCGGAGACCTTAGGATCCATACCACTTTTTTTTGCACGATCGGGATGATATTTGAGGGCTAATTTACGATAAGCTTTCTTTATTTGTTCCTTAGTGGCATTTTTTGTTACACCAAGAGTTTTATAATAGTCAGCGGACTTCATGAGTGAAACTCCAGAGGATTAATCAGCTTTCGATACAATTAACGATAATATATATCTTTATTTCACTATTCTATGTAATCTAACTGTAATTATGTATAATTTGGCTTTGTAATATCAACAATAAAAGAGTAGAATTCGAAAATTAATCAGTTTAGAGCACTCAATTGATTAATAAAACTCCCACCTACCCAATAATCTAGATAAATTAGTTTTCTGAATCTTTAATTGCTTTTTTTATCTCGTTTTCCAGCTTTCTCATATCAGCTCCAACTATCCTAGCCATAACTTTATTTCCTTTAAGGATAACGAAAGTAGGAACACCTTGAACATTAAGTTTTCTAGCCACACCATGATTATGATCAATATTAATCTTAACGAAGTCAGCATCGGTGTAGTGCTTACTTAATTTTTCATACACAGGAGCAGAGACTTTGCAAGGGGGACACCAATCTGTAAAACAGTCTACAACCAAAGGACGGGAGTTTCCTGTTTCTTGATTACTCTTAATACGATTTGCGAACTCAGATTCATTGATTATATCTACCAAATCAATCACCTTTCTTATTTGAACGTAAAATTTACTTCCCATTAAAAATTATTCTACGAAAAAAGTCTATCTTTGGCTGATTAAACGCTATAGTATAAAAATCCAAAGGAAATTTGCTGTTTAGCCATGTTACTTCCTGAAGAGTTATTGTACCTTGTTCCATTCTGGGACTTGGGGTTTTTTTTGCTTGGGGTTCCCTTTGTACTATGGCTAAATAACTACACTCGTAGTGATTGGATATGTTTAATACTTGGAATCATGTATATGTTTCTCTACGAGATTGTTTTCGGCATGGATGCAATGATGTGGACTTTTTTTTGGATTGGGCTCATCGTAGGCTATGTTACTGATTATTGGGCAGTTAAAGCAAAAAAATGGAAGTACCATCCATGGGATCCTGATTTTGGATATAGTTTCTATGTTGGCTTCAGCTGGGGGATGGTTTCAGCTTTTACGTTATCTATTTCAAGAATTATTGATGTTCCTCTTCCTGGAATCCTCCTTGTACTACCTATGATTTTTTTTGAGTACAAATTTGGAGAAACGAGAAGGGATCAGTATTTCTTATATTTACGAGCAATCTGTACCTTTTTAGCTTTTCTAACAGCTGATTTACTAGGATTATTGTTCATAGCAATATTTGTAGGTTCTTATATAGAATTTACAGGTGTTTATTGGATAAAAAATTGGCTTTACATTGATGATATTAGTTTTATTTTTCTTTCCTTTGGTTATTCACTAATTCTACTGTTAGCAACATTAGCTTACAATTTTCTGTCCCATATTCCGATTCATCCACTAACTATCCTCTTCGTAGTTGGAGCAATTATTTTCTATAGCATTGATATATTCTGGGCTCAAAAACACATAAAAGTAGATGATACTAAAGCTAAATCCGCTGCAGATCTGTATCGTGATAACTACTCATGATATTCCTTTCTCTTCTATTTTTTTGTTTTTCAATAAATAGAGATGTTATATTGACTTGAATAGCTCACTGTTAACAATAAACTCGGTAAGAAAATCTATTAACTGTTCATCTGTTTCTAATAATTTCTCGAAAATAATGTGGTGGTGCACTAAACTGTCAATAATCTTCAAAAGACGGATTCCTTTTTTTGAATCGCTCTGCTCAGAAAAAACACCGATTTTTATTAAATTTTGCATTAAAACTTCGGCTTGCTGGAATTCTGTTTGATTTAGTAATGGGAAATCATCAAAAACATCCCTACGGGTTAACATTGCTGTTACCATTGCGGATAGGATTGAGGAGTTCCTTCTATGCTGATTAACAAATCTTGAAATTATACCTCTTACAAACTTGGGAAAATCCTCTTTATTTAGTTTATCAAAGTTTGAATCATCAATTAAATCAGTAATTCCCTCTTTGAACAATTCTTTGACAATAGTTGCTTTTCCATCAGGAAAATATCGATATATAATTCCAACACTGAGATTTGCTTCATTAGCTATTCTAGTCGTTGTTATATCATTGTAATTGTTCCCTTCTAGCATTACCTTGGTTGTTTGAAGGATTTTTTGAATGGTTTCAGCTTTACTTTCCTCTCGTGTTCTTTTGGTAGTCAATTTGATATTTCCTTAATTTGCTATCTTTTCTCTTCCCCTTTCAATAAGATTATAAATAAATATTGAATACTTTTCATTGAATAATATTCACTGAATATAATTCAATAAATATTAGTAATATCTGAAGATAGAGTTGTTGATGAAATGAACAAATTTAAACATCATGAATTTCCTGTGGGAATTAAAGATGTGCATCCAGATAGTCATATGAATATGCATCTAAACTGGGCGCTTTCGGTCGGGTACATAAACTTGGAGGATGTAGAAAAAGTTGCATCTTTAATTAAAACAATAAAAGATGGAAAAAAAGTAATGTTGGAGGCTGCTCAAGAAGCTATGGATGAAGGTAGACTAGATAAAGCGTATGCATTCCATCGTTTTGCAGAATTCTTTACTTCACCTTCAGACAAAGACAAGGGGTGCAATTATAAGAAATTTATAGAGCTGTTCTATTCAATGGCAGGATTATCGGACGTTGAAAGAATAGAAGTGCCCTATGACGATTATTTTCTACATACACTTCATTTGACACCTAAATCAGAAATTAAGGGTCAAATAGTATGGTTTGGAGGAGGAGATTCAGTAATAGAAGATTTTTTGTCCATAGCTTACTATTTCATGAATAATGGGTTTGAAATATATCTCTTTGATGGCCCTGGTCAAGGAGAAGCAATCTACAAATATAATAAACCATTCATTCTTGAATGGGAGAAACCTGTGAAAGCTCTCTTAGATTATTTTGAACTAAAAAATGTAACCCTTGTTGGAACCTCGTTTGGAGGGTGGTATGTACTACGTGCTGCAGCTTTTGATGATCGAATTTCACGTATTATTGCTTTCGATATAATATATGATTACTTTGAATGCTTTCTAGCCAAAAAAAGCCGTTTGGTCACATTTTTATTCAAATTCTTATTAAAAATAAGAGCTGGTAAAATTATGAATTTTGTTATTCGAAAACAGATGAATAAAGACATAATGATTGAATGGTTGGTCAATTTCGGAAGTTATGTGAATGGAGTTGACTCCCCCTATGAATACTTCAAAAGAATGGAATTGTTCAATGTAAAGAATTATTTTCCTTCAAGGATCATCCAGGATGTACTTCTTCTTGCAGGAGAAAATGACCACTTCGTTCCTCCTGAGTTATTAGAGAAACAAAGATCAGTCTTAAATAATGCAAGGTCAATTACTACCCGTTTATTTACAAAAGAGGAACAAGCGGATTTACATTGCCAAGTAGGAAATATGCAATTAGCCCTAGATGTGATGTTTAAGTGGATCAAAGAGAAATCATAATTTAGAGTTCATTTAGATTGCTAAATCTCGGATCAATGAGTAAGCATACCTATCTACTTTTTTCTTTGTTTGTGTGTCAGAAAGAGGTACTTTAACAAGTTGATGGTTTTGTTCTCCTACCATTATACCTGTGCTATTATCTAGAATGCAATCAACGGCATAAGCCCCCATACGTGTAGCTAACCATCGATCTAAAGCACTTGGAGAACCACCCCTTTGAATATGGCCAAGAACGGATATACGTGATTGGAA
The DNA here is from genome assembly GCA_016840305.1 of Candidatus Hodarchaeota archaeon. The sequence goes on along the minus strand of JAEOSP010000772.1, from coordinate 10,942 downwards.
TTCCAAACCTTCCTGACTTGTTAATTCCCTACAGAAATCAAAAATATTTGGTTCACCAACCCCCTCCGCTACAATGACTATTAAACTGGTCTTTCCTCTTTCTCTAGCTTCTTTAATGCGAGTAGCTACAGCTTTCAAGTCAATAGGCTTATCTTCTGGTATTAATATTTCTTCTGCACCTGATCCGATACCCACTTTAAGAGCAATAAATCCTGAATGCCGACCCATTACTTCTACTATAAATACACGATCATGTGAGCTTGCTGTATCTCGAATTCGATCAAGAGCTTGTATAGCTGTATCTATGGCCGTGTCAAAACCGATTGTGTAATCTGTTCCATTTATATCGTTATCAATAGTTCCTGGGATACCAATAATTGCTCCGTTCCAATATTTCTGAAGCTCCAGTAATCCCCTGAAAGTACCATCTCCACCAATTGCTATAAGACCATCAAAATTGTAAGCTCGTAAAATTTCAGCTGCTTTTTTAACTCCTTCAGCAGCATAAAACTCTTGACACCTTGCGGTCTTAATAACAGTTCCTCCTGTTTGGATAATATTCCCAACAGATCTTGGAATCATTTTTTCAAACGATTCATCAAATATACCTTGGAATCCCCTATGTATTGCTACAATATTCAATCCTCGTGAAATTCCACGTCTAACAACCGCTCTTAATGCGGCATTCATCCCTGGAGCATCGCCACCAGAACAAAAAACACCAATTTTTCTCATTGTAAGTAATTCCAAACTATTATGATGATTATAGATTAGGTTCTATTTATGTAATTATTCTTACTTTTTTTACAACAGACGAGAGATTTTTTAAAAAGCTAACAAATAAATTGACAAATAATGATGGTTTTGCGAAAAACAGAAAACCAGTAAATAATTTCAGAGTTGGAAAATAATGACATGGAAACAAACCTTGGGAAAACCTGGCGACACTTATATCATTGGTAAAAGATGGTTAAAAAAAAATATCCCAAAATCCCAGCGTTATTCTAAAGCAAATCATAAGGAATCATGCCCTGGAGCCATCTATGATATTGGTGACAGATTTCTTCCTGATAATCCAGCAAAAAGTCAAAATTTATGGATTTGTATGGAAACAGGAGCAATTATAACTAAAGCACCAAAAGTTGTAGCAGTTGCTAAACCCAGACCTCCAAAACCAAAAGTAATATCGGTTCCAAAACCAAAGAAGGTCGTTCCTAAGGTGAAAAAGGTAGCTGAACCTGTTGTTGAAGCTGAACCTGAACCAAAGGCTGAACCTGTAGTTGAAACGGTTAAAAAGCCCTCTGCCACAAAAACTACGTCAGTAAGTGAAATAAAAGGTATCGGAAAGGCAGCCTTCGAGAAATTAGCAAACGCTGGTATTAATACAATTGATGATTTATTAGGTAAACATAGTCAGGAAATAGCTACTCTTATAGGCAGGAAATCTGATGCACAAATAAAAACATGGCAAGATACTGCCCTTGCAATGCTTGAATAAGGCATTGATATTTTCCTTTTTTTTTCATATTCCAAGTTAATTAAGGTATGCTTCCTTTACATATTCTTTTACCATTCTTCGTGCAGAGAATTGAGGCGTAACGGTCTTTAATGAGTTTTTTATGACTTCCGTCCAACCCTCAGGGATTCCCTCAGAGTTACGGTCATAAAATAATGGGCGAATTTCTGTTTCTAATATCGAATAGAAGCTTTCTGCATCATGGCGATCTTGTTCGGTTTCATTACTGAAATCTTCCCCTCCGATAACATAACCATTGCTACCATCATATCCTTCAGGCCACCATCCATCTAGAACTGAGAAATTAATAACGCCGTTAATCGCAGCTTTCATACCAGATGTTCCTGAAGCTTCCATAGGTTTTCTAGGCGTATTCAACCATATATCACATCCTTGAACAAGATAGCGAGCAATTTGCATATCATAATCTTCTACAAATGCGATTCTTCCTCCATAATCAGGAGAAACAATTTTATCAAAAATTCCTTGAAGGACATGTTTCCCAGGATCATCGCGTGGATGTGCTTTACCTGCAAAGATGATCTGGACTGGTGTATAGGGATCCAATAAATTTCTCTTTATTCTTTCAATATCATTAAATATCAAATTAGCTCTTTTATAAGTGGCAAACCTTCTTGCAAAACCTATCGTAAGTGCATCGGGATCAAGTAATGCTCCTGCTGCTAAAGTTAGTCTTGAGTCCTTTTCAGAATGTGTTCGATGATAGCGAGCCTTTTCTCTCAGAAAAGAGAACATACTTTGTCGGGTTTCTCGGCGAGTATTCCACAATTCAGAAATTGGAATATTATTCACACGCTCCCACAATTCTGGATTATCATGATCTTTTAACCAATTTGACCCCAAGTATTTTTTATATAGCGATTGAAAAGGACTACTGACCCAAGTTGGGACATGCACCCCATTAGTAACATGTTTAATAGGTGGTCTAGTTTTAAACTCATTTGAAGAAAATAATCCTGCCCACATGTTTCTAGCTATCTCACCATTTAATTTTGAGACTCCATTTTGATATCTACTAAGATTAATACCAAGTGTGGTCATATTAAACTTAGGACCCTGTCCATATCCCCAATCAAATGCGCCTATAGATAAGAATTCTTCGCGAGAAATGTCAAGGCTTTCCCAGTACTTCTGGAAGTATTTAGCTACTAATTCAAACGAAAACTGATCATGACCAGCTGGAACTGGGGTATGGGTCGTGAAGATGATTTTTTGTCTAATTTTAGCCTTTGCTTCCGTAAAGGTCAATTTGTTTTCATTCATTTCTTTTCGAAGAAGTTCCAATGCTACGAACGCAGTATGCCCCTCGTTCAAGTGAAACAATTTTGGAGTTCTCCCAAGATGTGAAAGTATTTTCACAGTGCCAAATCCGAGGACAACCTCCTGACGTATTCTCATCTCTTGATCTCCACCATAGAGACGCGCGCTTAATCCACGATCCCAAGGTTGATTCTCTTCTATGTCGGTATCCATTAAATAAAGTTCTGCACGACCCACCTTTACCGTCCAAACTCGAAGAAATAGAGATGTGGGGTATTTTAATTCAATTATTAATTGTTTTTGATTTTCATCAAATAAAGGTTGAATAGGAGTTTGATCAAACTTAATATTTTCGTATTCTGCTTCCTGCCAGCCGTTACGAGGCATAATTTGTTTAAAGTAGCCTTGAGGGTATACAAATCCTACTCCTACAAAGGGTATCCCAAGATCACTACTCTCTTTAACATGATCTCCACTTAATATTCCTAATCCTCCAGAATAAACAGGCAAGCTCTGGTGTAATCCATACTCAGTAGATACATATGCGATTTCTCCTTCATAATCGGGATAATTTTGGTTAAACCATGTCTCCTCTGTTTCAAGACTTTTTTTATGATCATGGAGGACTTTATCATATTTCTTTAGAAACGTAGGGTCCTTTGAAGCAGCTTCAATTCTCTCTTTTGGTATTACTTGTAACATCCGAACAGGATTGTGTCCTGTTGAAACCCAACTTGGATGATCAAGCTTTTTGAATAATTCACGGGCTTCTGGTTTCCATATCCACTCTAAATTCTCGGCTAACTTTTGTAGCTCTTCAATACGTTTAGGAAGCATGCTCAAAACGATATCTCCACAATATGTACGACAATGTCAAGATTTGCTATACATACAATTGAAATTCTATTAATTTTTTAATCATTGTTTAGATTATTATTTTTCCACTTACTTCTTTGCCATTAGTATGTAGGAAGCATTATTCCAATTATCACTAATCCGCCGGGCTGAGGTATTTTCCACAAGGTGAATATCTTGAAAATCTAGTTCTCTACATATCGAGATAAGCTTAGTAGGTGGGATGGGATATGGAACCCAAGGGACGGGATTTTCTGAAGAATATTCAAAAACTACGAGTTTTCCAGACTTTTTTAATTGTGTATAAGCATTTCTTAGTGGTTTAGTATGATTCGGGTCATAATGAAGTGAGAAACCAAAAAGAACTCCATCTACTGGTGCTGAGTACCAAGCTGGTTTATTAAAATCGTGTATTTTTGTTTCAATATTCGAATTTATTGATATTTTATTCCTTAAGTATGATAAATTATTCTTATTTGTGTCTAATGCGACCACTCTTGATGCTAAACGTGATAGAGGAAAAGTGAATGTTCCATTTCCGCTGCCAGCATCGATCCAGATTCCTCCGTTTATATCACATTTTCTTAACTGTTTTTCAATCATTGGAATACCAATATTAGTCCAGAACTTATTTTAAGAGTTGTTTGGCAAATTAAATCATAATTAATTTACTCTTATAGCATTATTGGTGCATTAAAACATAAGTATTTAAAAATTTAAACCGATCATAATACAATTTTTTCAAAATTAAAGTCAATGGAAATGTTGAAAACCTATGCAAACAATTGATTCCCCTGATGAACCTAGGAAAACTCTGAAAAATTTTCCTTTAATAAGTGGAACTCTAGTAACAGTGGTATTCAGTCTCGTTCTGAGTATTAATCTTATCTTGAAGGTCGGTGATGTATGTAATGATGCTGGATTTCCAGAAATAGTCATTCTCATAATTGATTTTTCTATTCGCTTCCTTTCTGGTGCAATTTGTGTTATTGTGATAATTCCATTTATTCTCAACCTTAATTTAAACAAAAATATCTTCAAAAAATATCTTAAAGAAGATATACGTCTTAAACAAGACCTTTCTATGGTTGTAACAAGTTTTTGGGGAGTATTTTCTGCATTGGTGTTTTTTACTCTTTGTTTCGTGATAGGCACATTATTAGGAGTACTTAATCTAGATTTCAGTCTTATTTTTAGTCAACCTACAGAGGGTTTTGTTGGTTGGTTCATTTTTCTTTACGCAATTATTCCTGCTTTATGGGAAGAGATGACATTTCGTGGAGTCATACTACATGGAGTAATGGAGAAATATGATGAAAAAGCTGCTATTCTCGTGAGTAGCTTATTATTTGGGTTATTTCATTTCTCAAGCTTGCTTGTTCAACCTTTCGAAATGGTTTTCTTTTATTTCATAATGGCGACCCTTTACGGTATTGCTTGGGGTTATTTGGTAGTCAAATGTGATAATATCCTCCCTGGCATAATTGCTCATTATTTGATTGATGCTTTTGGTACACCCTTTATTAATATAATAAGTACTGATCAAGCAACTGTAGGAATTTTCTTTATGTCAACTTCATTTTTATACCCATTAATTACAGTTATTGTGGCAAGATATTTCTTTAGAAAGCGGAATTTTAGACAGTAATCGAGAAGCTAGTAATGATCTTTCAGTTAAAATAAAAAAAGAGAAGTAATGGAGTCAAATCCTAATGACTGACTCTTTCCTTCACAATAGGAATTATAATACTCAGAGTTGCTATCATAATCCAGATCAGGAGAATGAAAACTGATTCAAAAATATACTCAGCTCCTCTATTAAAGAATGTAGTCGTGAGTAAACGAATAACTGCTGCACTCGGTAGAAGTTTGAACACTTCTGAACCTGCAGAAAATTCAAGGGGATTGATAGCCCCTCCAACCATCCAAAACGTTAAGGTAATGATAATTGCAGGTGCAGGAACGGCCCTAATATCTCCTATTTTTAATCCCCAACTTACTCCTATTGTGCCAAATATAAACACCATGAGAAGAAAAGATGTCCAGAAAACGATTATTTGACCTAGTTCAATAAAATACAGGTCGTAGAGAACTGCTTCAAATAACAATATTATTAACATCATTCCTGTAGAGATAACCAATGTTGCTAGAATTTTTCCTAATTTAACATGGGTTGTGCCCTGGTCAGCCATTATAATTTCTTTCCAAGTTTCTCGTTGCTTTTCTTCTGTACTAATGAAACCACCGATTCCAAATCCAAACCACATCATAGCAACAACAAAAATGCCTGAAATCATGTAATCAGCACGTTTCAGCTCTTCTGGATACAGCAAGGATGAATCAACGGTGATTCCTGGTCTAACACCATCCTCTAACTGATACGTTATAATAAATTGATAAATTCTCCCTTCTAAACCTAATCGTAGGTTTTTCGAGATGTCTTCATGAATTGTATTGATTTTTGCCATTAAAAATACTTCTTCCCCTTCTTCGATGTCTTGACTAAAAGTTGATGGTATATAGAGTACTGCAAATGTTTTTCTTTGATTAAATAAATCAAGAGCATCTTGTTCTGAAGTTATTGTAACTTTAAAATAGGGAATTGTACCTTTTTCTGATTCTAACGATTTAATAAGGTTGCTAGTCCAATTATTATGATTAGAAGTATCATAATTCACAACTGCAAGCGGAAATCCAGCGCCACTGGTGAAAGTAAACGCTTGGATGAATATTATAGAAAGAGCAATAGGTGGTAATAGAGCAAGGACAACTAACAGTTTATTTCTATAGACAAACTTAACAGATTTACTTGTTTCAGCAAAAACTTCTGTAAACATTATAGGGTCATCTCCTTAACTAGCACTTTAATTGTCACAAACCACAGAGCTAATCCAAAAATACCAGTTATCATTAGATCCATTATCAACAGTGAAAGATCTACAGAACCAGTGACTACTATACTAATGAACGATCGAAAAAAGTAAGTTCCTGGCCAAATATCACCTATAACCTTTAGAAAATTTCCAGACCATACTTCGGGTGGTACAAGACCACCACCGATCCACCACCCTGTAATATTTAGGATTAATACTGCAATAGCAGATGGAATAACCTGTTTCATTCTAGCACTAAATAAAAATCCTAATGTTGAAAAATTAATTACACCCCATCCGAATAGGAATATAAGGAGTAGAGGTGAGCCTTTTGGGACAAATCCAAAGACAAGAAATTCAACAATTAGAACCGCAACAAAGCAAATTGTTGTTTGTGAAAGTGTGGAAAGTAATTTACCAGCAAAAATTACTGCTGTAGAGGAACCACCAATTAGTTCCTTCATTGTATTAAATTCAAATTCCGAAGCAGTCGATGTAGCCATATTAACACCACTAGATAGTAGTACTGTCAAAGCAAGAATTGCTCCAATACAATAATAGGTAAAAGAAACATCTGTCGTAGTTGATGCCTCAAAATTAAGTGAAATTGATCGATAAGTGATAGTTGTTAATGCTAAATTGCGATTCAAATTGTTACATACTAGCTCCACGCGTTGCAGAAAATTCTTTGTGATATCATCATTAATATTATGGATGAAGGTAGTAATCTCGATAATTTCATTATTATTGACTCTTCCTGTAATATTGGAAGGAATATGTATGTAACCAAGAATTGATCCATCTTCATATTTCTCTAGAACCTCCTCAGGAGTTAGATCGCCATCAATTTGAAACCATCTCAATCCTGTACCACTTTCCAATGTTATTAACTGATTTTTTATTTCTAGGGCCATAGAATCATTATCATCGAGAATCACACCCGCAGGAAGGATTTCTGCTTGCTGAAGAAATACTCCCACAAATAGGGAGATGATCATTAACGGAATAACTGCAATGAAAAATTGAAATGGTTGTCTTTTCCAACTTAGTAAATCTTTCTTCATTATTGCTATTACTTTCGTGGCGGTTTTCATTTCACTCTCCTCCTAATCTCTCAAACGTTTACCAGTTAATTCCAGAAAAGCATCAGCTAAAGTTGGTTCACGGATTGTTAAATCAATAATCTTTAATTCATCTTCTCTTCCCTTTACAATTTCAGATATCTCAACTATTAAATTATTAATTTTCTTTCTAGCTGGAATTGATACTTTATATTCATCGTTTCGGGTTTCTATTTGTAATTCATTCGAAATTGGATGGAATATCTGTTTTACTATATCAATTGAGTCAGATTTTATTAATGCTTCAACACGAGCCCCAGAAGTATAATTAATTTTGAGATTAGCAGGTGTATCTAGTGCTACTATTTTCCCTTGATCAATAATTGCACATCGATCGGCTAATCTGTCCGCTTCATCCATATAGTTGGTGTTTATTATGATTGTTTTATCTTGTTTCAATTTTTCTATTTTATTCCAAATTTCATTTCTATTTTGAACATCAATTCCTAGAGTTGGTTCATCAAGGATCAATATTGAAGGAGAGTGCAACATTGATCGTACTAATGCCAATCTTCTCTTCATTCCTCCTGAAAATGTACCAACTCTGTCATCTTTTCTATCCTCTAACTGGGCCATCTGCAAAGCATCATTAACCAATTTCTGTCTTTCAGACTTTTTCGTTCCATAGAATTTTGCATGGAATTCTAAATTCTCTTTTGCCGTCAAATAGTCATATAATGCAGTTTCTTGAGGTACTAATCCAATTTGGGCTCTAACTTCGTTTGTATGAGTAAATGGATTCATTCCATTGACTTTCACCTCGCCATCAGTTTTCTTTAATAGTCCACAGACTATATTAATTAGTGTAGTTTTCCCTGCACCATTGGGGCCCAACAATGCAAAAATTTCTTTTTCCTTTATCTCTAGAGACAATTGATCTAGTACCAAACGCTTTTTATCAAATGATTTACTTAAATTAACAATTTCTATGACCAAATTACACACCAGAAAGCTTTTAAACAAATTATTCAAAGGAATATTTAGCACCACTTTATAGGTGGTGCAATTACTATTCGCTTATTCTTATCTAAGAATACTTAAAAAGCTTTGGATAGTAGTAAAAGAAGATATAATTTAATATATAGTTCATTAAAATGTAGTTTCATAATTACAAGCATATTCGTGATTCTGGTGAACATTAAAATAGTAGAATTGTTAAAAGAACTAGGATTAACGCAAAATGAAGCTCAGGTTTTTATTGCTTTATATCAAAAATCACCCCAAATTGCAACAAACTTGGCTACTGGAGCAAAGGTATCACGTGGTAGAATTTATGAAATTCTTCAGTCGCTTGAGGATTATGGGCTAATTATTTCAAATAGAATTAAAGGTGGATCGAACCACTACAGCCTAACAGATTATCCCACGTGTTTAAATAGGTTTAAAGAAGCCAAAGTGGGAAAAATTGAAGGAATTCTTGAAGAAGTTACTTCATTTCTAGATGAGATTGAACGAACTGATTTATCAGCTTCTTTACTCACAACAGATGATTTTTCAGTGATAAAGGGAGAAAAATCAAATGAATATTACATTGAACAAATCCTGGATAAGAGCAAAAAATCCGTATTAACTAATTTCACAGCTGATATGCTAATTGAGCATAAACGAGCAATTATGAATACTAAAAAGAGAGGAATATCATTTACTTTCCTAATTTCAGATTCTGATTTTGAGAATCCTGAAGTTAAGGAGATTGTGCGAGGATCAAAGTTATTCGTGTTGTCCATTGAAGATATGCCTTCACCAATCATTACTGTCTTTAAAGATGCTCGCCCCTCCATGATAATCATTGATGATAATGAAATAGCTATTATTCGCTTCTATAAACAAACAGCAGATAGCCTGATGATTAGAAACCCTGAATTAATCAAATATCAAAGATTTATTCTTGATCTATTTATGCAGGGAGGAGAAGAAATAGATTATGAATGAGAGAAGATTTAGAGTTTTTCAGTAATCTTAAACATCATTTAACATGTTTTGAAGAACAGAAGAGAGATTGGATGCGTATTCAATGGTGGAGGATCTACCATCTTCACTTATATAGATTTCAGTAGTTGGTTTAACATCAATAAAAGTTTTCTTAACCGCAACAAACCCTTTTGTCTGTAATCTCTTAATATGACTAGATAAATTACCAGAAGTTAGGCCCAGAGCTTTTTGAATTGTAGTAAAGGTTGCTTTACCCCTCGGAAGTAGAAATATTAAAATTGACATGCGAGCGGGGTGATGTATATCGCTATCCAGATCCATAACTGATTTTACTTTAGTAATATCTGGATTTTCGTCATTCAAAGGAATCAGATAAATGGATCTCTCGTAATGATTTAAGGTTTTTTCATTCTTCTTCAGTATTCTCAATAAAACTCTGAACACTTTTTCTGTTCCAAAAAGCCGTTATCAAAAAACTGCCACCAAAACTCAAACCGAAGAGTATTCCATGAAATCTAAAGTAGGTATTATCTAATAAACATATGAGTATCATCAGAATTGCCGTCGAAACAGTAATGATGGGGGTCAAGTAATAACTGTATCGATTAAGGATATCTTTATTCTCTTTGAAGGCTTTTTTGTCTAATACTAAAGCCATTATGCCTGAAATTATGCATATTACTGGAAAAGTGAAGGAATAAATACTATTCATATTGAAGATTGTGACTGTTACTGCGATGAGTATGAATCCACTTATGAGGATTAACGTTTCAAGTGAGTTTGATTCCTTCATCGTTTCTTTGCTATATATATTAGTAATATGTCGATCTGAGAAAATCTGAATAATTAATCCCGACAACATCGCAATTACCCAAGGTAAAAGTGCAAACAATCCTACTTCATTCGTAATGAATTGTAACTCAATCATTACCCAATCTAAAATGCCTGCTCCTATAAATAAAAGTCCCCAGATCAGTCTAATGATGGAATCTTTCTGGATCATAAAAGTACGTTCGAAAGATTTGACTCGCTGCATAAAATAAAGGAGTTGTCTTAACTCATCTTTGGAAATTTCGTTAGATACCATGAATTGACATTCTTAATTCCTCCTTATTAATCACAAACATAGTTTGTACGACAAACTACCTTGAATAACAGACTAGATGCGTCTACAGACTGCTTAGGCTTACAAAAAAAGTCTATACTATTTAAATTAACAAAATTCTTCGCTACTTGTGTCAAATACACAACAAAATGAAAACAAAAATGGTGAAGAAGAAGTGGATTATGTAATTGAATTAGAAAATTTGTCTAAAGAATTTAACGGGAATGAAGTACTTTCCCAATTGGATTTAAAAGTCCAG
>JAEOSP010000771.1 GCA_016840305.1 Candidatus Hodarchaeota archaeon | reverse complement strand
TACAAATCAACCAAATATTAAGTGGTGGTGACTCATGGGATCTACAAGTTATCTCCTACTTCTATTGCATAAGCAAATGTGAATTATGAATAGCCACAAGAACAAATTATGTATGGATTTGAGTTATGAATGATATGTATTGAATAAATCCACTGATGAGGATTTTATGAAAATCCTCGATTCTAAGCCAGATGATCTTATAGGCCGGAAAAAAGAACTTGAAGTTCTAATTGCGATATTACTATCTGGTGAACATGTATTACTTGAGGGTGCACCCGGAACCTCTAAATCAACCTTGTTACGGTATGTAACGGAGCAACTTAAACTTCCACTTTACCATATTGAAGGATCTGCGGATTTAACTCCATCAAAATTAATTGGTACATTCAATCCAAATCTTGTCCTCGAACAAGGATTCAAACCCGAATTTTTCGAACCTGGTCCACTCTTCCGTGCTATGGATGAAGGAGGAATTCTTTACATTGAGGAATTGAATAGAGCAGCCCCAGATGCGACTAACGCATTAATCCGTGCAATGGAAGAAGGAGAAATCATAATACCACGATATGGAAATGTCACAGCTTCAGCTTCCTTTAGGGTGGTTGCAGCTATGAACCCATTTGATGATACTGGTGTAAGCCGTATCAGCCGGGCTCTTTTCGATCGACTCTGTAGATTGAAAATGGATTACCAATCGATTGAGGAGGAGATGCGAATTGTTAGGACTGAGTCAAAAGAATCTCCTGAATCACTCATCGATATTGGAACTCGTATTGCACGAGCCACTCGATTTGACGATCGTTTACGGCAAGGAAGTTCGGTCAGAGGAGCAATTGATTTCTCAAATATCGCACCTTCATTGGCTATACTTAGAGGAGGATACAACACTAATGTTATCCTTGATGCTGCACTAGCTGCATTTACTGCCAAAATATGGCTGGAGAACCCAAACCATTCTGAGGAGGATATAATTCTAGAAATTGTGGAATCAGTTCTTAGAAACCTTGATATCGGATTTTTTGATGACTTAAATCTAGATTTAAAAAAAAAAGATGACGAAGACTTAATCGAGGAATTGATGAAAGAACTGCGTGGATTAACACGTATTGAGGATGACGATCTATTCAATTTTATTGATCAGCATGACCTAGGAGAGGGATCAGAAGATACTGATCTGGATCAGGATTGGTTAGATCTTGATGGTAGTAACGTATTAGCTGATATTGAATTAGTGGGAAGAACTCTTTGGGATGAAGATATTGATATCAGGGGAAAAACTCGTGATATGGCCGCGCGTTTGATTATCAAATTTATTGAGGGAACTTTGGGGAAAACCCATGCTCTGCCCACTTACGTATCCAAACCAATTAGTCCCAAAACCAGTTTATTCGAACTAGATATTGATGCAACTTTGGAAGCTCGTATTGATCATCCGGGTGAACAAGTTAATCCTTGGACATTTCAAAGACGAACAGCAAGAAACCCTATCGTTCTTTTGGTGGATACAAGCTTATCTATGAATGGTGAGAAACTCCTCATTGCGGGAATAACAGTAGCAACCTTAGCTCGGCTAATACCATCACCAGATCTGTGCATCATCGGCTTCAATCAGGAAATATATTATATCAAGGACTTTGAGGATGATATCTCACCTTTTCAGCTTGTATCTAGAATCTTCAAATTAGTTCCCAAAGGTCATACAAACCTTTCGGGGGCATTAAGTAAGGGAGGTCAACTCATTTTCCCATTTCGCAATACTGCACGGTTAATACTCTTGAGTGACGTTGAACCTACAGCTGGAAAAAATCCCATCCCTGAAGCAGGAAAACTCCCATCTTTAGACCTTCTCCTGTTTCCAGGTGGGAATGCATGGTTAGCAAGAAAACTGATGCTAGAAGCAGGAAACGGATCTTTACACACTTTAGAACGAGTAGAAGATGTAACGAATGCACTTCAAGAGATATTCAGATATTAAGTGAATAAAGCGACACCCAAAACCCCTCCTTTCTAATCTCAACCCCTCTAGAAAATAAAATGTGATAGAACACGTATTCATAAGGATAAAACAATGTTATTGACCTTTCTCTTGTATGTCTAAATTGTCTCTATTGCATATTTTTTACTGATTTTCATTAAATGCTAACCCAATCATTTAAAATATATTTTGGCATAATATTTTATATACTCACTTGTTTCATTTTGTGGTAAATAGTGTCAAAGAAAACTGTATTTCATCATTTGTCTGAGCAAAGTCTCAATGAAGTCTATAAGCTAATTGGTGAAAGGGGTTATGATGCTATTGCTATCACAGAAAAAGGTAAATTGATTCATGTCAATCATAAGTTCACCGAACTATTTGGGTACAGTGTTTCTGAAGCAATAGGATCTGAACCTTTCAGATTTATTACCCCCGATGCGGTTGATTTTGTAAAGCAAAAAATAAAGGAGAGGTATGGTCTTCCTTATGAATATACAAGTTTAAGGAAAGATGGTAGCACGTTTCCAACAGAGGTTTGGGGCAGGAACTATGTTTTAGATGGAAGAGAAATGCGGATTGTCATTATTCGAGATTTAACTGAACGTAAAGAGTCAGAAAAGGCTTTAGCAGAGAGTGAAGAACGTTATCGACAGCTCTTTGAGAGTTCGTCCATTGCCATGTGTGAAGCTGATTTTTCTGATACAGTAAATTATTTGGAAGAACTTGAATTCAGGACTATCGATGATTTCAGAAAATACTTGGAAACCAACCCAGACATAGTTAAAGAATGTTTTACTAAATTAAAACTCAAACGAATAAATCAAAGATCAGTAGAGCTCTATGAAGCAAATGATAAAAAACATCTACTT
>JAEOSP010000770.1 GCA_016840305.1 Candidatus Hodarchaeota archaeon | reverse complement strand
TTAATGCAAGATCATCCTTTTAAAGAAAATGTAATTTTGAAGGTGTATGGCATCAATTAGAAACATCCTCATCAGAAATTATTCAGAACTCCTTCTTATTAGTATAATGCTATTATTTTTCATACAGCTGTTTTCAGACTTTACCGAATTTACCTACATTCTCTGTCTTATGACATTATCACTTAACGAGAACGCATTGACGGTAGTATTCCTCTTTTCACCTCTTCTCCTGATGTTTATGCCAAAGAACATTCCCAATAAGTTTATACTTATTATGGGTATACTAACAGTGTTAAGTCGTGTTGTTGAACCATTATTCTTCGATACTCAATTAAGAATGATTACTTCTGGATTTGGACTTGGATGTTTCATGATTTTTTTCCCTGCATATCTTATTAGTAAGACTAAAGCTAAAGAAGATCAGAGAGAGTTATTATTTGGAGTAGGATTAGCAATTGCTTTATCGCTTTCAGTATTTTTCCGTACAGCAAATTCTACGGTAGATATTTCTACGTATTCCTGGTTTCAGATTATCGGCTGGGTAATGGCAATCTTAACGATCGGATTATTGTTTCAATGGTATCAAAATCAAAAAAAATCTGCAGAAAATCATGATATCACGGATTCAACTGAAATTTCGGCTAACTTCAGTAAAAAAAGGCTCTTGGGTCTCACATGTGGCATAATGAGCATTTTCTTTATGATAAACTTTGCTTTTTCAAGTCCAGGAGTGTTAGCCAGATGGACTGAAGGTAATTATTTTTTGATCATCACTCTTGTTGTAACAGTAATAGTTGTTACTGCATTTATCCTATTATATTCCCCTCATTTATTATCGAGAATAACTCCCTTGATTCTTTGGATTTGGAATGGTCTTTTCATCCTGGCATTGGTTGTTACAATACTAGTTAATCAAATAGCCTTCCCTTCATCGGGATTCTATTTTCCAATTCAAACCCCTACAACTACAATATTCCACCATTTACTTACAATACTAGTGATTCTACTCCTACCCATAATTATTATTGATTTTATCCTACTTTCCAGAGAATTTTTCAACTTAACACCAAAACCAAGCGCGAGGGTACTTGGAGGGTGTTTCACCATTGGTTCAGGTATTTACTTACTTGGAATGCTTCTTGCTCTGATATTCACAAGCACTTGGGGATTCATCCTGATTATAGGCACGTTATTTCGAGATCTTTTCTGGTTTATTTTCCTCTTAGTTGGATTAGTTCTTGTATCATCCCTCAGCAATCTAACCAATAAATCTTTACAATTTTCTACTCCATCTTTCAACTCAAAAGCAAGAATCATATCTTACTCTCTGCTAGTGATAATTTTCCTTGGAACCTTAGGAAGTATTATAGTTCTCGAACCCAATCCTGCAACACTAAGTAATCCAACCTCATTGAAAATTTTAAACTACAATATTCTGCAAGGAGTCAATGATAAAGCAAACAAGAATTATGATGGCCAATTGAATCTAATTCGGGAAATAGACGCTGATATTATTGGACTTCAAGAATGCAGCAAAATAGCTGGAAGTAGTGATGTTGTACGATATTTCGCTGATAAACTGAATATGTATTCATATTTTGGACCGAAATGGGTGACAGGAACCACTGGAGTAGCGGTTCTTTCAAAATATCCTATTAAAAATGCAACTACATTTTATCATTTTAGTGAAAATGTTGATAGGAAGCAAACTGCTACAACAGAGTGCCAGATTGAGGTTGGAAATCATATTTACATGGTATATAATACTCATACTTATGGTAGACTCTCAGCTAAAGAAATTTTACAAACTGACATAATTAATAGAGTCAATGGTAAGTCTAACGTGATATTTATTGGTGATTTCAATTTTAAGCCATTTACCTCCCCCTATAATCTAACAACTGAGGTTTTAAACGATTCTTGGTGGGTACGTTGGCCAACAGGTCAAGATACTCTAGGTTACAATAATAGTCAGGATATTGAGCTTATTTTTGTATCTCCAGATATTTCAATTTCTGATTGTCAATTTGTCACCGATCCTCAGTCAGATCATCCTGCATACTGGGCCACTATTCAGCTTTAACATAAAGATGAGTCGAAGGTAATTTTGTGAGTAGCGCAATTTTAATCTTTGTTCTGGTTGTGCGGATAGTTCTTTTAGGTTTTGAAAGAATTTTTTTGAAATTATTAGGTAAAGACTCAATCGAAGATAAATCACTTGCAATAACAACAGTTTTTTTTGGATTTGGAGCACTTAGCTTATTACCGTTCGCTATAATGGATATAAAAATCTCAGAAATGTTAATTTTCCCGATTATTGCTAGTGTATTTTATTCATTTGCTTTTTGGATGTATACCGCCTCTTTAAAAGAAGGAGATATTAGTTTAGTAACTCCTCTGTATAATTTTAATTTAATATTCTTATTACTCTTCTCTACTCTCTTTCTTGGTGAAGAAATTACTCTTATGAAAATTATTGGTGTGGGTTCAATTTTTATTGGATTATCTTTTTTGCACAAAGGATCTTCATTTCAAAATTCGTTAAAACAAGTACTTACAGACAAGCCAGCCCAATTAATGATTATAGCTTCACTTTTAATGGCAATAGGAAGAATTATTGATGGTTTTGCATCGTCAGAATATTTCAAAGATGAAGTTTATGCTTTTTTAATATATTTTTTAATTACTTTCATCTTATTTGGAATCTTAGTATTTAAAAGGCAAGCTAGCGACCCCTATTATGTCATAAAGATTAATCCTGTTATTAGCATTGTATCTGGTCTAACTAATGCTTTTTCTTATCTTGCCCTTATCATATCTTTCAATTATCTAGATGTTTCATTAGTCGAACCCATCAGTGCCCTTAATGTATTTCTTGCAATGATTCTTGCACGTATTTTGTTCAAAGAAGATATTAAACAGAGATTAATCGCAGCCTCTTTGATAGTTCTGGGTGTATTTTTCTTATTTATTCCAATTGCATTTTAGTTGAAAGTATTGATTAGATTAGAACCTGAAGAAGAATTTAAAAAATCAATTTTCTTGAAGATGTGGTTTAAGATAGTACATAGCAAGGATAAACAAGGGAATTAGAGCAAGTTCAAATAAGATTGAAAGAATAAATGGACTTTTTGGACCGTATGAATCCCAAACGATGCCCCCTAAGATAGGTCCGATAGCAGCACCAAAATTATTGCTTGTACCTTGTAATCCAAATATTTTTCCACGATGTTTAGGTGAAATTCTGCTCAAAAAATTCTGTAAAATTAAACCCCCTGTTGAAACAATGGTGACATCTATTATTAAGAGACCAGAAAATAGAAACAAATTGGTTGTATTTATTAAAAATAGAGTTGCAATAGCTCCTGTAGCACTGGCAATCCTGCTCCAAAGATATGGATTCATTTTATCAGCGATCTCCCCTAAACGAGGAGCTAATAACATAGAAACAGCTCCTGATGGAGCAAAAGCCATTGCAGCATAAAAAGGATTGCTCTCAATGTTTTCAACCAAGTAAACATTTAAAAATGGACGGGCAAGTGTACCATTAACGGCAGAAAGAAATAAAACTCCTAATAACAAAACTAATGAAACTATTAGAATTTTAGATATTTTTCCATTACTTCTTTCATTTTTAAGCTCTAATCCAGGAAATTGTGAAGAATATGTGACTGATTCGTCAACATTTCGGAAGAAACTTAAACCAGCATATAGATTTGCTATTCCAAATAGAGCTACTGCACTGTAAATTACAAATCGGTTATCGGGAACCGCTTGGAAGGCAAACATAAAGATAAAGAATCCTAAAAATGCCCCGTAAAATGTTCCAATTCCCATTGCTTTTTCACGTCTTCCATAAGCATATGATCTATGTTTTGGATCAGATTTCTGCGCAATTAGAGAATTTAAGGGGATCCAAAAGAATCCTGCAAAAAAGCCAAGACTAAATGTACCAATGGCCAAACCAAGAACTGATCGGATAATTATAGCAATATAAATGATAAAATATGCTAGGCCTCTACCAAATGACCCTATTAGCACCAATTTACTTTTTGACATTGAATCTGAAATATAACCAACAAACGGAGAGCAAATCATATAGCCAATAACCTGTACAGAAAAAATCACTCCTATTTCTGACCCAGTAGCAAAGAGCTCCTGACTAGCAACATATGGAACTAGAAAATCAAGAAAAAAGAAGCCTAAACTATTCCAAAGAACGATATTGACCATTGCTTGAAAATCAGTAGTTAAACGCTCTGTGTTTGCCATAAAGAGGAAAAACATACTTCTTTATTTATATTTAGACTTTCGTTTGACAAATTTGATCATACTCAGTACGAAATGCTTGTTCCTGAATACTCCTGAATTGTTCATCATTTGCTCCTTGAATATTTGAAAACAGTTCTTTCTCAAATTTCTCCCAGTTTGGAAATTTAGTTGATCTACCCTCTGTGATTTTGGTATGAGTCCACCAAATTGACTTTGGATCAGGTTGTTTTGTAGCAGGTTGATATGGACTAAGTGAAGTTATCGGGAATTTGATTGGCTTAAATAAGCTTTTGCACGGATGAGGTGTGCCAATCATCCAATGTATATCTTTTTCTGAAGAAAATAGTTGGGAAACCATTGATGCAGTGCTTCTAAAACCTCCATGCATACATATACCACTTTCACAATTCCTTAATAACCTCATCATTGTTAATGGAGATATGTTACCACTTTCATCATGTAATGCTCTTCTTCCTATCCCTTCACGTGAATAAGGACTGCATTCTCTCCAGTTTGCGCCAAAAGCTTTGGCAAAATCAAATGGTTTTGTTGTTTCAGAATATCCTTTTTCTGCTGCATAATCTTCAATTCCCTCAGCTGTTATATCGAAATTTGTTCTTATTGATAAATTGTTTGAGATATTTCTTGTTGATTCTTTTACTCGCTCTGCAACCCACCACTTTCCTGCTGTTTCTAACACCCAAGCCTCTGTTTTATCTACTAATAAGAACGAGTTGTGGTAATTTAAAGAGGCATCATTTTCTGCACATGCTCCTCCTTGACCATATAATTCTAGTAATTCAACGATTATCTCAAGTCCATTACGTGCAGTTTGAGAGCGTTCTAATGCTAATCGGAGTAAATCCATTCCTAAAAGCGCAGGTGGATCAAGCTTTTCACGAGTCCAGACTGCTTCATTACCGATGACCACCCCATACTCATTAGCGCCCATTTCTGCTCCGAACATCCAAAAAGGTTGAGAAAGTAATACAGCATTCGTTTCTTCAACTTGTGGAATCTTAATATATGTACATTGAAGCTCTGTTTCTCTGATATGCTCTTCATGAGGATAGAAAGTAATGTTTTGTATTTCAGAGTAAGGACGATCACTATTTTTACCAAATATTACCGAACCATCAACGGTTGCTTCTGATAATGCTACAAAAGTATCGCACATTGAAAATCATTTTTCTTTTTTTCTCAGCTTAGTAATCAAAGCTAAAACAAAGATTCCTGCAAAAAGTTCAGGTGTAGAAATTTGGACATCGTCCGTCGAAAGCAATGATAACTCATATGAACATTTAGTAATGAATAAATCAAATTCTCCACCACCATATGAATTTTGGTAAGATTCGATCATAGGTAAATCCATAGAGTCTGAGTGCCCAGTTATAATAAAAGAACTATTATCATCTGGTAATAACATCAAATCAGTAACAAAATCTGAGCTTATTCCGCCAAAGAAGCTTGAAAATATGATTTTTTGCCCATTGGCTGATATTAAGGTCAGAAATCCATCAGTACCACCATCTTTATTTGATTGATAGGAATTCACATTTGGAAATCCTACAGAATCAGTACAGCCAGTTAGAAATATATAATTATCATTATGAAGATGAAGAGAGATAGGAGTTTCGCTATTTGACCCCCCAAGGAAAGTTGAAAATTCAATTTTTGAAGCATTGGAATCAAATTTTGAAAGAAAAACATCATATGACCCTCCACCGTAAGTGGATTGTAGTGCATGAACCAGGGGAAAATCTATTGAATCTGTTTCTCCTGTGATGATTATATTATTCAAACTATCACATATAACGCATTGTGGCCCCCATGGTCGTGTTCCACCATGAAAAGTCGAAAATACTAACTGTTGACCATCAACAGACATCTTTGCTAAAAAAACATCCCATATTGATTCACTCTTATCAGGTGTATAAGCATTGATAGTTGGAAAATCAATTGAGCCGGTGACTCCTATGAATATAACATTATCTTGACTATCAGTTGTAACTGATTTGATAGACTCATCTGCCAATCCACCAATAAAGGTTGAAAATAAGATTTCTTGACCATCAGAAGCTAATTTCATTATAAATCCGTCACAATCTCCATATAAGGTAGGTTGATAAGCATTATATACATAGAAATCCTCTGAATCTGTTGCGCCTGTTACAATTATGTTATCATTAGAATCAGTGCACACATTGATACTATAAAAATCACTTGCAGGCCCTAATAAGGAAGAAAAGGTGAAATTTGCTGTTTCCAGATCAAAAATGACTATGAAAATATGTTTTTCACCTGTTGAATTAATTGAAAGCGAATTGATTAAAGGAAAATCACTCGAGTCTGTAACCCCTACAATTATGATCTGTCTATTAGAATTCATTGTAGAACCAGAAACAAAATCATCTCCATTTCCACCAAAGTAGGTTGAATAGGTCAATATATTTTCATCTAAATCTAGTGAGGTAATTATTATATCTCTTTCTCCCTTGTTTGTATCTTGGTATGGATTTATTAAAGGATAATCTGTACTGGATGTTTCTGAAACTATTATAAGTTGATTTGAGTCATTAAGAAATAAAATGCCGTGGCCTTCGGTTCCATTTCCTCCCAAATAGGTCGAATAATCAACAATTAAGGAATTATTACCATATACTTCAACTATTGGGAGGAGTAAGCACATTGATAGAAAGAAAACGGATTTAGAGAAATTATTTATTCTTAACTTCAAAATTGAAACCGTATATTCGTATTTTTTTTATTACTTTTTTACACACTATCCTCCTTATATCATATTTTTGATTGATGCAGATCTTGATTTCAAATTTTAACTTTTGATTGTCCTTAACGACTCAGCGATATTCCAACACTCAAGCAGATTTCTGAAGAAGAAAGCGAGGTAGATTAGAAACATCGATCTCCTGGACAATTTTGAATTTAAAATCATTTATAGTATTTATGATCGTTTCTTTTGTGAGAGGAACAGTCGGATTCAATATTTTCTGATAATTTGATGGGATATCTACATCATGAGAGGTAAATATCTTATTTTGGTACGTATGAAATAGAGACTTATCAGATGTGTAATCCATCATATTACAATATTGACCTGGCTTCAAAACACGAAAAATTTCTTTCAGTACCAACTTAGGATTCTTAGCAACAAAGATGAATTGTGCAAATAGAAAATCTACACTCTCATCGGCTATTTCATTTGTAAGTTGCTTTGAATCGTTATTAAGACAAACAAATCTATCAGTAAATTCACCAATAATTGTATTCACATCTGTGGTTAGACCATTCAGATAATCATTCATGTAAAGTAGGTCTTTCAATTTATTCTCATAATTTTCAATACCTAAATCAATTAAATAGAAAGTGCTTGGCTGTAAATTCTGAAGTCTTCTTTTTGTAACAGTAGAAGGGAAAGAAGGAAATCTAAGCGGTTCGATAGAGAGGCAAACATTTGCTTTACAGCTGTCCAAACTCATATTGGGAGGAAGTAGCTGCTTTTCATAAGGATCAGCGATAATACGCATTACGTTTCTAAATGTTAGAAAAGTATTTTGCAGAAGAGCACTTCTTCCCTTTCGAGTAATCATCCATCGTTGGCTAGTATCACGTTTAATAAAATCTTTTCTTCCGAGATAACGTATCATTGGGAAGAGCTGCTCGCTTGTTAATAACCCCTGTTCTTTCCCTTGTTGGGAATTGGAATAATATTCTGGATAATTGATCATAAAATGATCTACAACTTCTCTACTGGTGCGCGACTCCTCATTAATAGCGTTTAGAAGGATTATTTGACTTGCTTTAAGATCTAATAACTCCCTCATAGGTAAATTATCACTACTCATACTTCGTCGATTCTATAAAAACAAAGATTGTGTTTATTAATTTTGTGAATTTAAGGTAAAAAATTCGCGGTGGAAAACTTTTTTAACCAAGAGAAAATATTTTCAGCACAACCTTTCATTAATGAAAAATTGTGATTGTTATGATTATTGATAAGAAAAAGAAATTCGTAGGGATCCTCCTTAGTGCCATAGGTGGTATCCTTGGCGTTGCTGGTCACTGGTTATTATTCGTAATGTATTACGAACCTTACCAAGCGGCTATGCTTGCTCCTCCACCTGCAGGTGTTGGTACAGATGCTATAATAGTAGCTTTTTTACCTATAATTGCCGATTTTGGAATAATCAGCGGTATTCTGTATTTATTGAGTAGTATGGGTTTTTTCTATGAAACAAAGTGGGCTTTTCCTACGGCAATAATTGCAAATATTTTAGGCTTACTTGCTGGTTTCTGGCCATTTATACCAGCTATCACTGTCTCACAACCTCCAGTCTATTTACCAACAATTTTCCTTCCAAACCTGCTCTTATTCTTTGTTTTCTTATTATACGTAGGAGATACATCTTGGAAACAAGTTTTACTGGCTCTAACCGTCGGTATAGCTTTTGTCATGTCTTTTATGAACGGCGTAGCATCAACCAATCGAATACTCGGAGTTAATGCTGGTCGAGTTACAGGTAATTTAGAAATAGCTGCTCCGATTTACGTGCTTTCACAACGTATTAATTGGATAGCTGCATTTGGTTATGCTGCAGTAACTTACTGCATTGTACTTCTCAATGAAAAAGAATGGGTTCGATTTATTGGGATTGGATCAGCTGTACTCTGTTTGTTAGGTGGAATGCCATTAGCAATTCTTAATACTATTGATAAGGGTGGAGAAATATCTATGTTCTTTTTCGCACCAGTACTCTCAATTCCTCTATTGATAATTTTTCTCTGGCCGAAATTATGGAATCGACTTGTTAAGGCAGAGGTTACTTAATCATTCAGGTGGAACATGATATGGATAAGAAAAATCTCGGAATATTACTTAGTTCCATAGGTGCTGTTCTTGGTATTGCTGGTACATGGGTTCTGTTTATCATTTTTTATGAACCCTATCAAGTAGCTCTACTTGCTGGATCAGGTTGTGATTCAATCATTGTGTTTTTTTTTCCAGTTATTGCAGATATTAGCGTAATCGCAGGACTCTTGTACTTGATTAGTGCCATTGGTTACTATTCTGATTTGGACTGGGCTTTTTATCTCTCGGTCGTTGCTAATATCTTGGCTCTACAAGGAGCTTTCTGGGCATGTATACCTGCAATGTCAGTTGGGATGGCTCCCGCGTGGATAATCATTTTCTTACCAAATCTGATCATCTACTTCCCTCTCCTTGTTAAAATTGGAGAAATCAATTGGAGTCGAGTTATCTTTGCATTACTAGCTGGTATGGCATTTGTCATGAGTTTTATGAATGGTATTGCAGGAACTAATCGTATTTTAGGTACCATCTCAGATCCTGTTCGTGTAGCAACTGGAGGTCCAATCTATGTTGTAACTCAACGAATGAACTGGGTAGCTTCTTTCGGATATGGAATCCTGACAGCAGGAATTATTCTTCATCCCAAAACTACTTGGTTAAGATATGTTGGAATTGGAGCTGCTCTTTTTGCTTTCGTAGCTATGCCTCTAGCTATTTTAAATACCATTGATAAAGGTAGTTTTTCAATGTTCTTTGGCGCACCGTTGTTAAGTCTCCCAATATTTCTTTTGTGTATCTGGCCTAAGCTCTGGGAACGTTTGGTAGTTTCTAAAGTAGTTTGAAATTGTGGGATTCTCCCACTCTTTCTTTTTTCGTTGTAGGTTCCTTTCTGGTAACTACATATTTTATTATATTTACACTTATTGGGGAAATCAATCTCTCTTATCTCTTTAGTGGAATTCTTTCGCATGCTCCTTCAATTTGAAACTATGCTACCTGATACAGCTGGTGCGATGATTTTATTCTGGATAGTTATTTTTGTATTAGGATTAGTACTTATTGATACAAAAGTAATAAAGGGAAAAGTTAGTATTTTAGTTTATTTCATCACTATATCTTTTACTGGTGTTATACTAGGTGGAATACCAAATGTTTCTATACCCATCGAACGTACTCTTAACATAATTAGCGATAGAGGTGATTTATCACACTTATTACATGCCTATGCCATTTTTGGACTGTTAATAGGTTCATCTCTGCTTTTCGGCAGAATTTTCTGTGGATATGCATGCCCCCTTGGAGCTCTTCAGGAACTTCTTTCAAAAATTAACTTTAAATCGGATATTAAGAGCCAAAAGCAGAATAGATTTCATTTTGACTTCACAACTAGTTCGGCATCAAAAGTACGATGGTTTTCGCTTGCATTTTTATTCTTCTTATCTAGTGTATTCAGTTTATCCATTCTACCGATGATTAACCCTTTTTCTGGGTTTTCATATTTACAATCATTTGAAATTATAGTTTTAATTCCATTTATTGTTTTATTAGTCGTAGGAATTCTGAGTATTTTCCTTTATCGACCATTTTGTAGATTTCTATGCCCTTTTGGCGCAGGATCAGCTTTTCTCGCTCAATATTCTGCAATAAAGTATCTACGAACAGAAGATTGTACGGATTGTGGCCTCTGTGAAAAAGTTTGCCCAACTCAAGAAGCCGCTGCTGATAGTAAAAAAGGTGAGTGTTATTATTGCAATCGCTGTATTGAGATCTGTCCTCATGATGCGATTACATTTGATCTTAAATCTTAATGGTAATTTAGATATGTCAAACAAATCAAAGTTGTTTACCTAGAGAGGAAAGAGAAGATTTCTTTGACATACAAATCTGTTCAGGATTTGTTATCTTCTCAGAGTATTTACTTTGTGAGAGAAAGATTATACTTACTTTATATAGAAGGTTGTTCTCTTTTTGAATAAGTAGGAGGAAACTGAATGACAATTCTGGAAGA
Organism: Candidatus Hodarchaeota archaeon; assembly: GCA_016840305.1. Next base: position 16,837 of record JAEOSP010000770.1, on the reverse strand, counting down.
ATTAAGGCCACACATAGAAATTCTTGAAAAAGTACAAAAGTTCGAACGAAAAGCGGAATATAATCGATTTTTGCTTATTCTGACCATTAGCGGATTTATCGTGATTATTGGAGGTTGGATTTCTTATGTGATTAATCGTTTCCTCAGTACTGATCCTACATTCTTCATGTTTGGGATGACAGGTAATCCAGACCTTTCACCAATAAATGAACCAATACTATTTTCAACAATTTGGTTATTATATGCGATCCCAATTTTATCAGTCATCACGCTCACAACTGGATCCTCAGGAATCCTTAGCTGGAACAAGGCATACCGAAAAATTGGGATAATTGCTATTGGCTCATTTTTTGTTGTACAAGCAGTAATTCTCATCTTAGGGGTCAAAAATATGAATGCAATACCACTAATATGGGGCACTATCAGTTCAGCGGGTTTTTTACTGTCTGGACACATTTTGTATCAAGAAACAAACCTGAAAAGAACTAAGACAGCTTTAAATCTGTTTGGAGTCATGTCCTTCTTTCTTGGAATCCTCTCGTTCACTTTTATTCCAAATGAAGTAGGTATGCTTTTTCTCACCATTTTTCTTGGAGTTACTTTATCTCTTTCAGGCTTTCTCGTATACCTAAAAACTGGGAAACTTTAAATAATTCTAGTAAGTACGAATAATTTCATGGAATCTGGTCCCAGCTCTCTTGAAGAATTAATGGAAAAACTTGCCTCTCCGCTTCACGAACCAGTGAGACTTGGGATACTAATACTCCTGCATTTTCATAATGAATTAGCTTTTTCTACAATTCAAAAAGGCCTAGGTGTAACATCAGGTAACTTAAATACACATTTATCACGATTGGAATCAAATGGATTGATCCTTTCTCTGAAAACATTTGTCAACCTACGACCTAGAACAGTAATTTCGATTACATCTGAGGGGAGAAAAGCATTGAAATCCTATTCCGCCTCATTAAAAGATGTAATTCAAACAATCAGTGAAAAATGACATCTGGATGCAGTAGATGAATGAAAAGATTGTAATTGACTCTATTAGTCAAAACGAAGCTTGTTTTTAGTTCTTCAAAATTCCTTAAGAATATGGCACTGTAAGAAAGTTACTTATTGGCTTATGATCGAAAGGAAAAAAAAGGTTTGCCTTCAGAAGAATCTTAAAAAAGAAATAATGAAGGACTCTTAATTGTTGACGTAATTATCTCTTGAGTGATTTAAATGGAGGATTTTAAATACGAGTATTATTCACCAAATAAAGGGTATGAAGAAATTCAAGCTCATATTTTCAATATTAATACAAATGAGGGAGTAATCGCTAAAGATCTTGAAAAAAAATTTCATAAAACGAAAAAAGATCCTAAATTAATGAGATACGCCTTTTCTGCTGAAGGGAAACCACTTGCCTACATCCAAGCCTCCCAAGTTTCTAGTTCCGTATATTATTTAGGTTACCCTTGGTGTCTACCTGAGTGCCCATCATCTGTTCAAGATAAACTATTCAACGATATGCTTGAGTATTTAAAAACAAAAAACTTAGATGAGATACAATATTGGATCAACGCATCACACAAGGAAGGGATAAAATTTTTTGAATCAAAAGGATTCAAAGAGCAAATAAGGGGAGTAACGTATAAATATAATAGTAAAAAACTCGTTGAACACACCTTAGAACTATCTAAGTACACTACTCATCTAGCCACCGAGGATGATTTAGATCTTTTAGTTGAGGTAGGAACAGCTGACAAAGATCTTCAGCAAGCTGGTCTAACAGGTGATTGGTTGAGAAATTACTTTAAAACAAAAGTTATCCCTGATGGCCACTGTATTATGGTGAAGGAGGAAGAAAAAATTGTCTGTGCCAGTGCACCTTTACATGATCCTTCGGATCCGGAATCAAACATTGTTCTAAGATTTACCGCAACGAAACCTGGATATGAAGATGCTTGGCCATATCTTATAATTGCAATAGCAAAAGAATGCATCAAAGCAGGTTGGGATCTTCCTCTAAATGTAAATCTGGAAGATGAATCGAATGTTGCTAATATTTTATTGAAATTAAAACCTAAAATCTCAGTAAGTTATCTTCTCTATGTTTTAAATCTCAAAAAAGAGTAATTTTCTTAATAATACGTAGCGATTGAAATTCTAACCATACAAACTCCTCCTGAAATAAAATTAGGTGGAGTGGAAAAAAGAAAAAGTAATACTAAGTAGTAAGACTACCTAGTATCTTGCAGGTCTTCGCTTTCTGTAGCAATCTCTGCAATAAACTGGTCTTTCACCATCAGGTTTGAATGGTACTTCTGTTTCAATTCCACAGTCAGAGCATGTTACTTTATGCATCTCACGTGGTCCTCTATCATCTCTTCCGTAAGACATTTTCGTATTTCCTTTTATCAATAAGGTTTTTTATTCAGCAAGAAAAGGATTGATCTGTTACTAAATTTAAAAAAATAATCACTAAAATAAAAATTAGCATACTTCTTATAATTATAACCTATACTATCAAATTCTCAAAAAATGAAAACCAAATAAACCATATTACTACCTCTTTATAAGTTAAAACTATTCTATTTCGCTATCTACCAAGATTGGATGAGTGGTGGTCAACAAAATTAATTCCGATATCGCTATTACTTGCTAAAAAATCGTTCAAAGTATCTTCTATTGATCCAAAAAAAGTTTTAGTGGCAATTCTTGATAGGGAAGTCGGTTCGACATTAAATTCCACAATTTTAATGTCAGGATTTTGGCGTTTTGCGTAGAATGGAAACTCTGCAACAGGATAAACAACTGCAGAAGTTCCTGCTACAATTAAAAGGTCAGTTTGTTCGAGTCTTCGAAAACTGAATAGAAGTTTGGTATGATCTAGACTCTCACCAAACCATACAACGTCTGGTCGTAATTTTCCTCCGCAATCAGGGCAAATTGGTATTGATGTGGGGTTAGAATCCTTCAGATAATTTTCATCAATTATATTACGGTATTTACACACAACACATTTCGTTTTCATAATTTCTCCATGTAGATGAGTAATCCTTTTCGATCCAGCTCTTTCTTGCAGATCATCTACGTTTTGAGTCAAAATTTCAATGTCTACACCGTTACTTTCCAATTCAGCTAATAATATATGAGCTCTATTAGGTTGAGCTTTTTGAATAAGATTGATTCTCCAATGGTACCATTCCCATACAAGAGAAGGATTCTGATTAAACGCTGATGGGGTTGCAAGATCTTGAACATTATATTGCCTCCACAGACCTTCTTCACCTCGAAAGGTTGGGACTCCAGATGGATGAGAAAACCCTGCACCAGAAATAACTGTCATTTTCAGATCTTGAAAATACGGGGGTATTTTGTTCATTTACTACCACAGTATCCTGTGTTTACTAAATTTGTTTCTCTACCTTAAATGAGAAAAAAGTTAACGTCAACATCACTAGTAGGGAGTAAGGATCCTTTGGTGCATTAAAAGATTTTCTGCAAGAATCTGAAAAGCTTCCTTAATGTTTTCACCAGTTAGAGCAGAAGTTATTAAATAAGAAACTTTCAATTTATCCGTATTAAATTCTTGCTCATATTGAGCATCAATCGATTGTATAAAAGAAAAAACAGGATCCACGTCAAGAAATTTTGAACTATCTAGGTCAGATTTGTTACCTAAAACAATTACAGGAATTAATCTACCTGTATGCAAAAAAAGCTCTTCTTTCCATTTTTCTAAATTGAGAAAAGATTCAGTTCGCGTGAGGTCAAAAACTAATATTGCAGCCCTTGCCCCACCAAAATATAAATTTCTTACAACATCAAACCGGGATTGTCCTGCTAAATCCCATAATTGAAGACTAAGTATTTGTCCGTTGTGATCATGTTTGTAGGTAGTGATATCCGTGCCTATAGTTAATAGATAATTTGTAGAAAATCTTTGACCAAGTAAATTTTGGATAATTGCCGTTTTCCCAACCCCTCCATCGCCCAAAACCACTATTTTAAAATTTGAGCGAAAAAAACCTTCGGCAAATTCCATTTTTATGTAATCCTTTTTTATTAATATCTGAGGCACTATCAGATTTTTATTGTGTACTAAATAATATAAACTTAACTTAATTCTTAACGAAAGGATAATAACAAAAATGATTACCTTTGCCAAGCAGGTTTGTGTAAAACTCGGATAGGTATACTAGGTTGCTCTTTTTCTCTCGTCTTTATTGAAGTGTTATCCGTAGAGTAATAATCTGATGTCATTTTTCTTCTATAAGTAGAACTTGATGCATAATGAACAATAGCTTCTCTAATGAATGCCGATCGTTGATTTTTATCTATATCAGCTAATATTTCTTGAATTTCATTATTCATTCGAAGCGTTATACGAGGTGAATCACCATCTGTTAAACTTTTGCGTGGCAAATTAAAACTCCTCACTATATTGTCTGACGTAATCCGTATTTAGTTGAAAAGTCTGACGTTACATATATAGTTTACTACTATTGATTGATATTTATTATTTTTTCTTCACTAGAAGTTGAATGTCTAACTTCAATTGTTAATTAGATTTTTGAAAAATATCAATCAAACGATTTTAAGATAATAATAAGGGTAAAATTCCAGTCATTTGAAGAATAATTAGATAAATAAAACCTAATGTCAACAGTATAACACTCAAAGGGGCCATCTTCTTAACAAATTCTATAAAAGTTACTGGGTGTTCTTCCTGAGAGAGGACTTGGACACCTATTACGCCAGTGACTGTACCGAAAGGTGTGAATCCCCCTCCAAATGTCACAGCATACAGAAGAGTGAACCAGAGAAAACCACCAACAGGAAAATTGAAAATTGTTTGACTAGCGAATTCTGGATCTTCTAATAAAATTCTAATAACTTCTGCTAACGCAATTGTAATCGGAATATTCGCAACTACAGCGCTCAGAACAGAAATGGCAGTGATTATTAAAATTGCTAGAATGAACGGATTGCCACTGGAAAGAGCCAGCATAATATCTGCTAGAACTTCAAGGATCCCTGTGATTTGAAGAGTTCCTACTAGTATGAACAATCCCATAAAAAATAGTATTGAGTTCATCTCAATTTCATGAATAACTGTTTGCATGTCAACTTTCGTCACTATTATACCTACGATAGCTCCTGCAATTGCAATGAAACCCACTGAAACCCCAATAACGCTAGATAACACCAATCCAACCACCACCGCACCTAAAACTATCGAACCGAGGTATAAATTACGACGAGAATCCACGACTGACCATTCATCTAATAAATTTAAAGCCCCATAATCAATATTGGAAGCTACATCTTCAGTTACAATTAGTTCCTTTTTAAAAACTGTAAACAAATATAGTAATGAAATGGCAACAGCAATAACAGTAAAGACGGAATTAACAAGGAAAAAAGTGAGGAATGGAATATTTCCTGCATTGGGACTAGCAATTAAAATCCCAGGTAGAGAACCGATAACAGTAATAATTCCAGCCATTATTGTTGCTGCAACTTCAGCTAAAATATACGGAATAGGATTCAGATCTAATCCACGAGTGACCGTTATTGTAATTCCACTCAAGAGAATGATAGCGGTAGTGTTATCAAGAAGAGCTGATAATACTAAAGTTAAAGCGAATACCAACACAAGTAGTTTTTTTGGTGTTCCACCTGAGGCTTTAATTGTCCTTATCGAAACCATATCAAATAATCCAGTTACTGATAATACTGCTACCAATAAACTCATTCCGAACACAATTGATATTACCTCCCACTCGATAAAGGAACCGAATATAACTACCTCAAAAAATAATGTTGGGTTTTCTGCAATCTCTATCAGTTGTTCTAAAGCCAGAGGTAGAGTTCTTCCAAACTCTTCGGTTAAATTCTCAACTGTTAGCGTATCTAATTGATTATTATCTATTAAATCGCGAATGTATTCTAAAGGAAAGAGCTGATTTAAGAAAATAATCAAGATCATTATTGATAAAGCTGCACCAAAGAGGATAACTCGTAATTTCTCTTCCTCTGCTAATGTTAAAAAGGCAAATGTTACAATAAAGAACAGTGATATTAAAAGTTGGATGTCAGCATAAGTAAAAGTTTCAGGAGGAGCAATAAATATGAGACAGATAAGTACTAATACACCAGTAATTCCTATTGCTGGTATGGTTATTTTTTCAGAAAATTTATCCCCAGTAGAATCATAAACCCAGATATAAACACTAAGTACAAAACTTACTATTGAAAGGATACTTAAGATTGCCAACACAGTTAATTACCAAGCAACTCTAGTTATTCAGCGATAGGTTATTTATTTAATATACACTTTTTATACTTTAATATTATAACTGTTTAACTTCTTCATTCAATATTGCCAATAATTTTGTTATTGATTATTGCCCACAATTTCATCTGTACTTGCTAGATATATTGCACCAATGATTAACAAGCTCCCAACAATCATCAACAGTGATAATGTATCACCAAGAAGAACTGCTGAAAGAATAAGTCCGATGATTATATTCAATAGTAAAACAATATTGATCGTTGTTGGTGAAATCATTTTACTTGCATAGATATATAACGCGTAAGCTATTGTTGTACATCCCAAAGCTAAATATAAAACAGAAAACCAAGCATCGGCTGAAATAATACTTAGATCAGGAACTTGATTCGTTATAACCATAGAAGCCCCTATCAGCAAAACGGAAATAAAATTAGAAACTGCAAATATTATAATTGGGTGATTTTTGTTTCTATTTACTGATTTCAGATGAAATTCACTTGATACGATTGCATAGCTACCCCAGATCAAACCTGATACTAAAATGATTCCTGTACTTATTAGAAATGTAATAATATCGTTATCAGGTATATCAGTAATAATGACGCTTATTGCTGATAATATAACTCCCACTGCTCCCAGAATTGTCGAAAATTTTAGTTTATTAGCTAATGGCACTTTTAAATAGTAAGTAGTAATCAGTGGAGTGGATATTAAATACGTATTCACCATTAAAGTGGCCATCCCTGCAGTAGTTCCTGTTTGGCCAATAAATTGGAGAATATAGGAGCTTCCATTAACGACACCTAATAAAATTATAAATTTATCTGTAAACAACGCTTTTAAGTTCTTACTAGAAGTTAGAAAGGGAAAAAAAGGGATTAATATAAGAATCGCAATAGAAAAACGGAGGAATAAATATCCTAAGGGGGGAAGAGGAGGAAGTAAAACAGATAATCCAATTTTTACTACGGGATATGTTGTTCCCCATAGAATTGTTGCCACGACTATAGCCAAAAAAGCAGTTGATTTTCCTTCAAACCTTAAATTCACTCCATCACACCTAATTCTTCTGATCAACTACCTTGACAAATTCTATTACAAGCTCCACGACTTTAACAAGGGCATCTCCATCAATTTTCTCGGGAGTATCTTCTACAGAATGCCAATGAGGAAATAACCCCCCATTTACGATTCCAAACAAAACTGCCGCATCTAACCCTTTTCTAGAAAAATTTGCGGCATCACTTCCTGCAAAAGGTAATTTTTCCACTCTTAGAGGTAAATTAATGTTGTTTGCTGCTTTTTTTATCCTTTCGATTACTTTTTCGGAATGTTTTGCTAAGAAAAACGGTTCTGCTGTCGCCAGTAGAAACTCGTCTCCACTTAAGACCTCTAGATTGAAGAGCATGGCATTTTTCTCTTTTAGCTCCTGAAAATTTCTCTCTACAAATCGTTTGGATCCTCTCATGTTCTCCTCTCCTGAAAAACTTACTAACCAGACTTCTGTTTCTAAAGGACGGTTATTGCTAAGGATTTTTCCAGCTTCTAAGACCGTAGCAACTGCTGATAAATTATCATTAGCTCCCATAACAGCCGTATTTGTCCTCAAAAAGAATGCAAATACTAGAACGAGAGGTAATCCAAGAGCAAAAAGCATAGTTTGCGTTATATCGATTGTGGGTACAACAGTAGGATTATCAATTAGCATTCGTAGCATTCCTACTATCATATTCAATATTGTGATAGCTAAAGTGAGTAAAATGATATAAGTTGACTTATCCCCTAATTTATTCAATAATGGAAATTCATACGCCGAATCATGATGTCCTGATATTAAAACGATCTGTTTAACTTTGGTTTTAGGTTTTATTTTTCCAATAACATTGAAAGAATCTCTTTTTGGAAAAAGGAAATCGACAACTTCCCATAGGACATTCTGTTGCACAAAATATACCAATAATCCCATGAAGATGAATACCACAGAGAGTAATGGAATAAGATAATACAAGACCACGCCTATCAGGTACAGGATGGCTGTAACCCAGATGTAGTCTAAAAATCCTCCTGGATGGCAGGAAAATTCTTGTTTTTCCACATCATCACAAAATGTTCCCAATTCATTTGCAATTATTTCTCCTGCTGCTTTTTCTGCTTTCGTTCCAAATATTCTTGGACCTACTTCTGTACAGATTCTTTCTATGAAGTCTGTCATATACTTACCTTGCGGTTCTCCTCCTAACTCTCCATTTGTTTTTTTCATCAGATAACCTCGTTAATTACTGACTACACCAATTGCTTATAAATTCGAAATATCATCAGTAAGTCCTGAAGTATTAACAACCAAGGTTATGTGAAATTTTTTATTGATCTTCAGACTGTAAACTACCCAAAAAGTAAGGTAGGGTTAGGGATATTGAGTTTGTTACTGATTTTTTTCACGGATATCCCAGCTAGATGCTTAACACTCAGAACCAGAATTTTGATATGAGCTCTACTCCTTCATACATACGCTAATTTAATTTAGCAGAGAAGCTTTTTTCATGCCAGATCAAAGTATTCACATTCTCCGCTAGTGTCGTTTCCGATAGAAGTTTCTAATCGCTATCAGGCTAGTTACAAGGGCTAACAGTGGAAATAGTTCGATGGCAGGGGTGATGGTTGTTAATGAGGAGGAGGTAGAAGTTATAGTGGACGTAATGTCAGGTTCGATAGATGTTGTAGGCATAGTGGTAGTGGTTTGGCTAGTGGAATTGTCAATAGCTGTTAATAGTACGTGGAAGGTCATCTTAGTACGGTTATAATCCCACCGAGTCATATTATGTTGCATAAGGAATCCTGTTGCACAGTCATACGTGAATTCAGAGAGACTATAGATATTTTCCTCAGCATCGGCCCAATATTGTGTAAATAGGATGAAGTTTTCAATATAACTAATGTTAAAACCTTGATTAACACCACACCCTTCAATCAGGGAAGTATTAGTTGTTAACACATATCCTGGGATATAAACCTCATCCTTTTGGATGACAATATCCCGTGGGTAATGAAAAATCGTCCCATTTGGGTATATATAGGTTGCATTTAAGAGTACCCAGACTTGTGTGATATTAGTGACCGTTAAAGATATTTCTAAGCCGATTGGGAATTGTAGAAATTCCTCTTCATCCATATATTCGGCTAATTCTAAGCTTTGAGTACTCCCGATGTCAACACCAATAGTATAGTACTCTGGATTTACTTGAGCAGAAGCTGACCCGAGGTCAATAACTGGCTCTGAAATCGTCTCAGGTTCTTTATAGAGCACAATTTCCATCAGTAGCGCATCTGAGGTAGTATTGTATACTTCAAGTCCAATAAACTTTAACCAACCACTCTCTAGATCATACTCTGAGTCGATATACATGACTAGATCGTTAATATATGTCTCATTCGAAAAACTGATTGTAGAAGTACTTACGCTAAAGGAATCTATATTTTGATTTGTGGATTCCTCGACAATTAGGGTCATGTTTGAAGTCATCACCCAACTTGTAATTGAAAAAGAACTACGATTCTGGGAGTCCAGGAAGCTCCCCCAGCTATAGGTTGCGGTATCATTCTTGATAACGATGTCTCTGGTAAAGCTTAAGTGTGAGTCATTAATTTTAGTGATGGTATTCTGGATATAATATCCACTTTGTGGTTCTGGTACGGTATTTAGTAGCTTCATCACATTAAGTAGTTCTTGATTGATTACTGGTGGTGGACTATTTAGTGTTAATTCCTCTATATAATAGGTTATGCTATTTCCGACCTCTACATTGAGTGTATAATCTGGAGCGGTAAATCCTTTGGTGATTTGTATCGTTATGAACGGTAGAAGAAGTATTATGATAATTATTGGGATGATCCCATACTGCAATTTGAATTTTCCCATTTTTCCCACATCTTAGATAATTTGCTCTTCAGGTAGAAAAATCTATATTTAAACCTTGGTTTATTCGTGAGTAGAATCCTCCAACTCCTGTACAATAATATTTTTCAGCGAATCACGCTTCTTATTACCACTATCGGATTAATGAAGTTATTCAATAGTGTTAGATCTATGAGATTAGATACAGTAGTTAGCTTGAAGGAATACAAAGTGTGACACTGATAACTATAATGCCACAATCGAAAAACTCAAAAGAATTAGGTTTCCATGAAAATATAATTTATCAACGAGATGGTAATAATGGATGAATCAACGCTTTTCCGTTTGCTCTTAATTTTACTCTTTGGAATCTTTGCTACTGTTAGAATCTATTATAGGACACGAACGCGTGCTCCCATAAAAGATACAGTTGAACAAAAGGAAGGAATTGATAAAATTGGAGGATTTGAAGGTATTATTATGTCACTAGGTATAATAGGAATGTTCATTGCTATTATAATCTACTTATTTGCTCCATCGTGGTTCCTTTGGTCACAACTCCCACTACCGACTGCAGTACGAATCATTGGGGTAATTATAGGATTATTTTCTATTCCACTATTGATTTGGATTCATAAAACCCTTGGTAAATTTTATGCACCAGTTTTAGAACTTAAAGAAGAACATACATTGATTCATGAAGGCCCATATACGTTTGTTCGTCATCCAATGTATTGTGTTTTTATTCTTTATACAATATCTTTGGCACTAATTACGATAAATCTTTTTGTTATGATCTTCACTCTCTTTGTTGTCATTCCATTTCCCTTTATCGCAAGAAAGGAAGAAAAAATGTTGCTCAATGAACTGGGTAGTGAATATCAGGACTACATGGAACGAACTGGTCGATTTTTTCCCATAATTCGAAGATCAAAGTTTTTAAAACAATAGAAACATATAATAGGGTTATTAAACCTGTCCTTGAAATTCAAAGTACATTTTATATAACTGTTGGTAAACATCATTGTGTTTAATTAAGTTATCATGTGTATCGTCACCAATTATCTCTCCTCTACTGAAAACAAGAATTCTGTCTGCTTGAATGACTGTTGAGAGTCTGTGAGCAACTACAATGCTTGTTCGGCCTTTAAATAAATTATCAATTCCATCTTGAATCAAACTTTCTGTATATGCATCAACAGAAGCTGTTGCTTCGTCTAAAATAAGTATCTTAGGATCAGCTACCAGTGCTCTAGCAAAACTGATTAATTGTCGCTGACCAAGAGAAACCTTGTTTCCTCTTTCACCTACCTCTGTATCAAGACCTTTAGGAAGAAAATCGGTGAAATCTATAACATGAGTGGCTTGAATTGCTGATTGGAGAGTTTCTGCATCAATTCCATTTGATGATCCATATTGAATATTTTCTAAAATTGTTCCACTAAATAGAAATGGATCTTGAAGTACTATGCCTAAACAACTTCGATACACATCTATATCATAAGATTTAATAGAATGTCCATCCAGTAGTATTTCACCAGATTGAAATTCGTAAAAACGCGCTAATAGTGAAATAAATGATGTTTTACCCGATCCTGTTTCTCCCACAAGTGCTATATTCTGACCAGCAGGGATAGTTAGATTTAAATCGACAAAAAGAGGAATTTCAGGGGAATAACCAAAGGAAAGATTCCTAAATTCAATTTTCCCTTGAATTTCATCACCTGGAACTTTATCCCCCCATTTCATAATTGAAGGAATTTCTGTTAATGAAAATATTCGCTCTGCGGCAGCTCTCCCTATTTGAAATTGAGCGATCTGCTGGGAAAAACCAATGATGGGTCCAATCAATGCTAGTGAGTAACTGTAAAAAAGCCAAAGATCGCCCAATGTAATTGCTCCTTTGACAACAAAAGTACCCCCTGTAGTGACAATTAGGAAGTAGATTAGCGTACTTACGAATTCGAAAAGAGGAAACATCAACGATAACGTCAGAGCTCGTTTTACATTAGCCCGAAGATTTTGATCGTTTAGAATTTTGAACTCTTCCATCTGCAAAGCTTCCCTGGCAAAACTTTTGGTAATTTGCATTCCTGTTATCGATTCCTGAGTAGCACCGTTTACTGCACCAACTGTCCTTCTACAAATGCGATTATAATGCATTAAGACATAGCCAAGAGCTATGGTAATACCAAACATAACAGGTGCAATTGTAAATAGGGTTATTGTCAAAATCGGATGTATCGAAAATAGAATCGCTAACATCCCGAAAATGGTTATAAAATTAGCTGTTATTTCCACAAATATGAGCATAAAGTTTCCTAATTGCCAAGCGTCATTTACAACTCTACTCATTATTCTGCCTGTTTTATTTCGATCATAGAATGATAAATCGTGCTCTTGTAGCTTAATAAACATTCTTAATCTGAGTATTGTAACTGTTTTTGCTATTATCGTCCATTCTGCCCGTATAATTAGATAGAGAAATATCCACAGGATAATTGTTCCTATTAGATTTCCAAATCCTAGGGTTTGTATTATATCGAAATTAGGATTTTCAGCTGTAATCTCATCGATTCCAGATCGTAAGAATAAGGGAACTACTATTGAGATTGATGTATTTACTAAAAATAATAATAGTATTAGCGATAATCGATATTTCTCTGATTTAGCAATACCCCATAATTTAAGTACTATTGCTTTGAATGAATATTCTTGGTCGTAATAACTCTTATGGGCTTGTGCGAACGCCATTTAAGTCCCTCCTTCCACAACCAAAGGTGGTAAAGTCATGTACCTCTTGAATATTCTTCTGTAAGGGGCAAAGGAAGTGATTAAGACCGAATGTGTTCCGATACGTTCAATCTGACCTTTCTCCATAAAAACGATTTTATCAGCTGTTTTGAGGGTAGCAAGTCTGTGAGTTATTATTAAAGTCGTTCTATCCTTCAATATGTTTTGAATGGCTTTCTGAATTTTATTTTCTGTCGCAGCATCAACTGCGGACGTTGCATCGTCCATAATAAGGATTTTAGGGTTTGTAAGGAAACCACGGGCCATCGCAATACGTTGACGTTGACCGCCTGAAAGAGTGACTCCTCTTTCACCAACAATAGTATCATAAGCATCAGGGAATTCCATAATAAAATCATGTGCCTGCGCAGCAATAGCAGCAGCCAATATTTCTTCATTGGTAGCGTTCTCTTTACCAAAAGCAATATTATTTCTAATCGAAGTAGAAAAAAGGAACGTATCTTGTTCTATCACTCCTACTAATCGTCTTAATGTTGAAATGTCCCATTTTCGAATGTCTACACCATCTATTTCTACAGATCCCGTAATCACATCATATAATCGATAGATCATTTTCCCCAGAGTAGTTTTACCACATCCGGTCGGTCCAATGAGAGCTACCGTCTCTCCAGGCTGGATTTCAAATGATACGTCGTTTAATACTTGCGGAGTATCTTCCTGATATGAAAAAGTTACATTGTTGAATCTAACATGCCCGTTCGGAGTTCTTCGTGGTTTGTAATCCCCACTTTTTAATACATCTTCATGTATCACAACCTTGAATATTCTATTTGCTCCTGCGAACCCTAAGAGAGTCATGTCCAATATCCAACGCAAAAACATTGTTGGCATAGCTAATATCCCCGTTAATCCGAGAAATGTTATCAATTCCCCTATTCCAACATTTTGAATGGTAATAATGATTCCTAAATCAATATTGAACGGGCCTAATAGTGTTGCTTCTATCAAGTAAACTCCAACTATGAAAATAAGTGCTGTTGTTATTCCTAGCACCAAACTAGGTATATAAAAGGCTGAAGTTATCCCTCTGACCTTAAGAATATCTTCTAATTCATCTAGAGTTTGACTAAACTTTTTAATTTCTCTTTCTTGACCAGAAAACGTACGTACAACTCGTACCCCCGTGAGATTTTCTTGTAATTCTGCATTCATTTTTGCTACTACTTCTTGTCTTTTCACTGAAAGAGGATTAAGTTTCTTACCAAAACGTGATAGAAAGAAAAGATATAATGGCAGTGTTAATAGAAAAACAATGGATAGTGAAGGAGAAGCGATCAGCATTGCTACTCCAGTAAACAACAAGGTAAATATTGTAGTAACTGTGATTCGAACTCCAGGTGAAATAGAAGCATTAATTTGGCGAGTATCTCCCGTAGCCATCTGAATTAGATCACCAACTCTACTAGAATCATGGAAACTCATCGATTTACTTTCAAGGTTATGATAAAACTCAATTCTGATCTGCATTTCCACGTATTGGGCAATTATTTCATTTAAAGCTGCTGCTATTGAATTTGTTACTAATTTTCCAACGCCAATGAAGATAATAGCCCATCCTGCTCCCACTACAAGGTTTGTATTTCCAGAGGGGATTGCGATTTCAAAAACATACCCCAGAATAAAGGGAATTAATGTTTGTAAAAAGATCCCTATAATGGTTGTAATTACAATTATTGTTATTTTCCATTTATGTTGAAGAACCTGGCCTAATAGCCAATACTGATATGAGCGACCATACCATTTTGGAGGAAGATAAGCTTCGCTATATGCAGAAGAAGTTTTCGAATCAGGGGGCAAGAGCAGAAGACCTCGAAAAAATGGGAGGAAGAAAGATTTTTTCTTGTGTAAATAAGATTTTTGGTGAGTGGTTTAAATTCCCTCTCAATTTTATATTTTTTCTGAACAAATGAAAAAGATGTTAATTCATCCAAAAGGGATACTCATCCTGAACTGTAATGAATGAGGGATATCAACACGGCCGAAAAAGAGAGTTGAATTATCAGGAATGAAGTTACTCAGATCTTTTTCGAATTATGTGTTATAAAATCACCAAAATCATGATTTAATAACTCGAATTATTAAATGTTTAAACAATGGGGGTTTTATATTTCTCTTTTACTTCATCGTAATTCTTTGTTAACACGGTCAAAAAATCCCCTGTTAAATCCAACAGTTTAGTTGCACTATTTGAAGTCAGATTAATTTGATAGGTTCGATCGAGTCTATTGCGTGAATAAATAAACCATGTTATAGGATCCGTTAACCTATTTTTGAATTCTTCACCTGTTTTTTCAATAGCCTCGACAGACCAAATATGTTTTTCCTCCTATAAAGATTGGGAGATTATAAAAATACGAATCTTCTCACTATAAATAGCTTGTATCCAATTGTTATTTAGAACGAGCCTTTTTACCTTTTATTGCTTCTTCCTTTTTTCGATCCTTCGCTTTTCTTTCTTCATTTCTTTTCTGGATGCTTTATAAGACGCTTCAGCTTCCTTACCAGGAGATAATTTTTTTTTCTTTTTAGGAAAAAGGTTGTCTATATCAGCTTTCAACTTAGGATCAGGTTGAAAGTTCATTTCCAAAGTGAGATCATGGGAGATTTGACTTCGTGATAATGAAATCGACTTCTTGTTATGATGAATTCTAATTTTACCAGAGTAAAATTTACCTTTAGCAATTTTATCTAAAGCTTCTTTCACAGATAACTCACTTAAGGTTGTTAAGGTATCTCCCTTCTTCACTTTAAGAGGGGCTCTTAGCTTAGCTTGGCTATAACCATAAGAGGCCAATAATTTAAGAAATTTTGGCACAAGTTTTTGATAGTCTTCTAGGGTACTATCTCTACTTTTTGAATAACTCATTTCCGATTCATCCAAATTCATTTATTCTTTTGAGTAGGTATGTAAAGAAATTAATAATTTTACAAACATAAGTATTACGTATTTTAAAAGTTATGAATTCAGCGCAATTATAATTATTCTTAACAACGGAAAATATTAAAAAAAAATCATTAAAAAAAATGCTCAGTATACTCCAAATTGATCCTTTCTTATTTTACAATGAATTTAGAGAGTCTTATTAGTTTTGGAAAATTGGGTATTATCCATATGTTATTCCGATATTTATTCGTCAATGAATGCTTTGTATATTATGAACGAGTATTTTCGTTTAGAAAGGAAAGATGAAGTTATTTCTCTTGGAGTTTTTTGCAATCAGACTTTCTATCCCACCATGCCAAATGAAGTTTTTGAAATACTTGTGAGTGAGTCTCTTTTCCGAATTAAAGATGAATCAGGAAAAGAATTTTCATTAGAAGAGTTTAATCAAAAGATAAATTTTTCTTTTACCAATTCTCCCCCTGTTATTTCCCTAAATTCTTCATCTTAGATGATTGATCTTTAGTTCTCAGAATAACTCTTCAATTGGGTCAAACAAAGTAAATTTTGCTGTACGAACACTATCTTTTACATTTTCCATCATTTTCTTTATATATGAAGAAGCGATGTTTAATCCCTCTTCTTCAAAAATCGAGACATGACACTTACCGCTGATTTTCCACCCTGTCACTGTAGCTTTTGTATTTAGTTCAGTTAAGAAATTTTCTATATCAGCATCAGAAGCAAGCAAATTATTGATTATTGTGTTTTTAATGGTCTCTTTAGATAAACTTTCTACTTCAACACTTGGTTCTGCTCCTGCTTTTGGATATTTTCGAAGTAAATCAGTCCAGCTAGTATCCAACTCTAACATACTAGGACGCATATCATTTAAGAGACCTAAGATAGCCATTTGATCTCCACCAGATGAACCACAAAGTTCCTGCGCTAATGCACG
>JAEOSP010000769.1 GCA_016840305.1 Candidatus Hodarchaeota archaeon | reverse complement strand
GAATAAAGGTGACTGGAATATGTCAATTTCAAGAGTAATCTTTGAAATAGAAACTTCCCAAGGTACAGCAGATTTAATTCATATTACAAGGCTTTCAAGAGATCAACCAGTATTATTTTTACATGGGTTCGGTTCTAATGCTGAAGTATGGTTTGCTCATAGAAAATCACTTGGCAATTTTTTCAAGAATAAAGGATGGGATTGTTGGTCGTTGCATTTAAGCAATGCAACTGTTGGAAATATTCAATTACTTGCCAATGAAGATTTATTCGCTGCAATCTCTTTTGTGAATGAGAAAACAAAAAAACCTGTTTTATTAGTAACTCATTCTATGGGTGGTATTATTGCTCGTGTTATGACAAGCCCACACTTTGAGCACGCATACTCATTAGCCAAGTTAGAACCAAAAATTAAAGGAATTGTTTTACTAACTGTTCCCCATCATGGAGTAGAAGCAGGTGATATTAAAAAAATTGAAGAGACTGCTCATCAAATACGAGATTACTTTAAAATAAGCAAAAAGATCTCAGCTGATTTTGGTTTAGGATTCATTCAATTACTATCAGATAGTACTCTACTTGAAGAGCTCAATAAACCTCCGATTCTTAATCCTAATATTCGTTGGTTGAATGCTGTGGGGAAATATGATCATGTGGTTCCAAAGAAAAGCGCTGCTTTCTCTCCATCTGAAATTACCGCTCCATTTTTTGAGCAAAAATTGTTTGACTGTGAACATATGGTCTATCCCTTTAATGATCTTCTACAAAAGATCACTGGGAGATTATCCGATATAGCCACCCTATTTAGTTCATCTCTTCGCATTTATCCTGCGATTCATAGATCTCCTGAGGTGGGTGAGTGGATTATTGATATTTTTGGAGAGTAAAATCAATGGAAAATATTACTTACCTTCCGGGTGCCGAACCATTATATCTTGCAGGATCAAATATCGGTTGTTTGTTATTACATGGAGCTGGGGGAGGTACAGCATGGGATTTGAAAGAAATTGCTCATCATTTACATGAAGAGATTGGTGCAACAGTTTGGCTTCCTTCATTGAAGGGATTTGGTACCAAACCAGAAGATTTATACAATGTTACGTTTTCTGATTGGTTTAACGATGCTAGGAATGGATTAGATCGTCTAAAAGCATCTTGTGATACAATTATTGTGCTAGGCCATTCTTTTGGTGGATTACTATCCTATATTCTAGCTGCAGAAAACCAATCAATAAGTGCTGTTATTTCTTGGGCAGGTGCATATGGAATAAAGGATAGGAGATTAGCGTTACTCCCTTATATAATGAAAATACCTTTGTTAAGACGTATTGTCCCTGAGAGGTTTTCAATGAATCTACCCAAGATTCTTATTAAGCAAGGTTGGGTAGGTTATGAATGGATGCCTGTATCATTGGTTTCCAGTCTTTTGGATGGATTAAATACTCTTAAACAGAATTTACATAAAGTAACATGTCCATGTTTGATCATTCAAGGGACACTCGATGAATCAGTTACGAAAAATAGCCCTTCTAAAATTTATCAGGGTATTAGCTCGACTAATAAAGAAATTTTGTTGATTGAGGGAGCGCACCACCCATTAATGCAAGAACAAGACTTTAAAGGAGAGTTATTTGATAGAACCATCCAGTTCATAAATCAAGTATTAGCAAGTGGTTAATTTTACGGAAATATTGGTTCAACTCGAATGAATTGTTGAAGTTGACTCTATGGTAGAAAGCGAAGTGTTTGAAGTAGGTTTAATTTCAGAAGGAATTCCTATTATCCGTAGGCATTACTTCAAATCAGAGGATATGTCTGTAAACCCATTGTTAGTGGGAGAAATTTTATCATCCATTCAGAGTTATGACCTTCACATCAAAGGGGAAATCCCTCAATTAATCCAAATTGAGGATTATATGGTAAATTTACATAGATTTACATGTGGACGGACAAAGAACCAATTTCTCCTTTACGTTATATGTCAGGTAAGTACAGAACAAATTAGAAAGGCACTTACTGATCTTGCATTCGATCTACATACTTTTGATAATATTCTTGTAAACTGGTTCATCGATACAGAAAGCTTAAGGAATCTTGACCCAGTTTTTGATGAAAAATTTCTTCCGTTCACTTCTTGAGAAGTGTTATACTTTCCTCACTTGAATACTTTGGCTTATAACCTTCTTTAGATAATTTCTCATTAGAAGCAACGAATGGATAAGCAACAAAGTCAAGATATGATGGAGGAGCCTGGGATATTCTTAACTGCCATTGACACCATAATAGTACTCTAAGTATTTTGAGAGGTATTTGAACGCCCCTACCGTTTAGTATCTTTGGAATATCTCCTATTGTAACAGAATAATCAGGTGTAGCATTATATACTCCCTGTAAACGTTTTTTCATCATCAACGTAAAGGCCTGAATGGCATCATTCACATGAAGGAATTGAATTGGGGTTTTAGGATCCGAATAAGGCATTAAGAAGAATGAACGCCAACCTCCTTTAAGAATCTCAGCAATATAATTTCTTAAATCAGGAGATAATATTGTTGACGGTCTAACTCGCCCGATCAGCATTGAACCTTTATAATTAGCTTCAAAATCATCTAATATTTTTTCTATAAGCATTTTATTATATGGGTAGTGAAAATTTCTGTTCGCTCTCAATGGGTGATTCTCTGTTAAAGGTATCTCATTGTCTGGAAATGCTCCATAAGCCAGAGTTGATGATGTATGCAAAAAATATTCAACACCCGCACATTCTGCTGCTCTTAAAACATTTTTAGTGCCTTCAATATCAATCTTGTAGGCCTTTTTCCGGTTATGAGTTGGAGTTACTGTCCAAGCCATATGTATAAGATCAGTGACCCCATGTTCTTCCAGAACTTCAGCTTTAAGATCCAAAATGTCCATCTGATGATAAGTAGCTGGGATTTTCTGGTCAGAATTTACGCTTCTGATATCTAAACTAATAAAATGATCAATATCAGTAAGATTCTGGTATAGATAACCCATTAAATGTTGAGCTAGATAACCAGTAGCGCCAGTGACCGCAATTACTCGTGACATCAAATAACACCTGTGAATTTGTCTTCTTTGACGTAAGGCTTTTAAGTTAATTATTGGTTAACTTAAACTCAAACTAAAATTCTAATCACAATTATTTTACTTTGCATATGAATTTAGTAGGTGTATTTGCAAAGTCACTTATCTGCCATGCAAATACAGTCTGTGGAATTACTCTCCAGAAAGGCGGTGGATGAAACATCTTGTATCTCTTCTCATACAACTCACCAAGTATCTGATGTAAATTCTCATCTGAAAATTGCTCTGCATAACCCTCTATTATCACCACATTCTCCCCACTCTCAGTATGAACTGATATATTCTTATTTTTTAATAAATTCTTAGCATTTCTTGTTGCTGGACCACCCCCGAAGTAGAAAATATTCTCATACCATATTCCCCAGACAGGTCGAGAATGAGGGAAATTACCACGAATTGTATTTATCCAGTAATTCTGTGATTCATCCATCCATCTATTGACATCATCCCATGAGACAATCCCTGATCTTTCTTTTGATATGCCGTAATCTGGAATATTCGGTCTGATAGGCTCTGAAATGATTATTTTTTTTAAATGCATGGTTAAATTTGTCGAACAACTGTATTTTAACTTTATTCACACTTTATAGTACTATAGTTAGTACAAGAAAGGAATTAAGCGATATGAGGATGCTTTATATTTCAGATATTTCTCTCCAAATGTTTCCTCTAAAAGATTCTCTTCATATTTCAACCGCTCTTTAAAAATCCAAAAATACAGAACAAATGTTATCAACGAAATAAAGATCGACTGAGTTACAAAGGCGAATCCGATTACACCTAGTAGAGTACCAGAGTACATAGGATGACGGAGAAATTTGTAAAGCCCTGTGGTTATCAATTCATGATCTTCCCTTACTACTAGTGTGCCAGTCCCCTGTTTTCCCAAATTAACTCTTGCCATTACAATAACAATTGCTGCGAGTAAGTATACAAACAACCCAATCCAAGAAAGAAAATCTAAGCGAGTATCAAATAATATATTATGCTCTTCAATCGCTAATACCAAGAGAAAGGGATTTATTAAAAATAAAAAGGCAATGAATGAAGCATAATTTCCTTCTTCCCTTTTCTCCTTTTCTAAAGGTCGTATAAGAGTATCAATAATACCTGCAACGTATAAAATAGCGATATAGGTGATGAAGAAAAAATCTTGGAATATTACTGGTTTGAGTAATAAAAATACTAGATTGTAATAAATCACATAAAAGAACATTATGAATAATGCTTTTCGTAAAACAGTATCGAAATCCATATATTAATCACCTAATGTTTCCATTGGGTCAGAGATTTTTGAAAGTCATTAACTAGAGAAATTTCTAGTTTAAAAGTAGGAGGTTTAGAGAACATCGTCAAACCGTTGTTTTACGACTAAAGCTTTATTGTCGCCACGGAAAAATCTTATTATTTCAGTGAATCTCCTTGGTAAATATGATAGGTACTAAGGTAAATATGATAGGTACTAACAAATTACTGTATCTTAAAAAGACAAAAATTAGTGAATTTATATTTTTTAAGGCATTAGCAGAATTAAAAGAGAAGGAAAAAAATCAAAAAAATGTAGTCAAAACTTCAACAATAATTTCTTTGATGTAACATAATCGAAATTAAGATTTTGGAAAGTTAATCAAATAAAATTCTAAAAGAGATTACACCTCTTTTTCCATTATGAAGAAATCCCTTTTCCTTAATGATTGGAGATTTACTCGAATCGAATCGTCTGAATTAAATAATATTAAAGAAATTATTCCTCTTCTTAAACATGAAGACGATTTAACTAAAATTGACCTAGTATTTCAATCATTCAAAGTCCCAGGCACACTACAATCTAATTTAGCTATATTAGAAAATTTCAATCCGTATTTTGAGAAGAATATTGATCGCTTCACCCCGTTAGAATATAATTGCTTAATTCTTGTTCATCCCGTCCCAGAATTAGATCCTTCAAAAGACTATTATCTTGAGTTTGACTGGATAGATACAAATGCTGATATTTTCCTAGATGGAAAAAGAATCGGATCTTCAAATAATGCATTTCTTAAGAAGAAAATCGCTATTCCAAAGGTAATTTCGACCACCCTCCTTATTCTTATACTAATTCCTCATATGAGTTATATTGATGAAGAATCATATGATTTCCCTCCAATCAAGAATCCCTTAGATCGAGTTTTTGTACGTAGACCAACCTATAATTATGGATGGGATTTTAGTCCACGGACATTGCTTATAGGAATAGGAACTGTCGAAATAAAGGAGAAAAATGATCTGACAATAGAAGATATTTTTGTGTATACCGAGGATATTTCTGAAAATAAGGCTTCTATCAATGTCCAGTGGTCTGTACAAACGAAAATTCAGATGGATGTGGATTTTTCTTTAGAAATTTTCTTCAAAGAAACAAATAAAAGTATATACAAAGAAAAATTTACATCCAAGCTGGAGAAAGGTCATTCACAGATAAAATCTACCATATATCTTCCCCAAGTTGAATTATGGTGGCCAAACGGGTATGGAAAACAAAATCTATATATTTTAAAAATATCTACTATCACTCACGATGAATTAAAAGAGACGACATTTGGTATAAGAAAGATAGAGCTAGTATTACAGGAGAAAGGAAGACAAACATTTGTTTTTAAAATTAATGATACTAAAATTTGGTCAAAAGGAGCGAACTGGGTTCCAACGGATTCCCTACTTAACTTTAGTCAGTATGAAAAATATCAATCCTTACTTCTACTTGCAAGGAACGCAAATTTCAATATGATACGCATTTGGGGTGGTGGAGTAGTCGAGAAGGAAGAATTTTACAATCTTTGTGATGAATTAGGACTAATGATTTGGCATGACTTTCAATTCGCTTGTTCTGTTTATCCTCAAACAGGTGAATACCTAGAAAATGTTAATAATGAAGTTAGAGGTATTATAAGAAGATTACGTAACCACCCCTCCATTGTTCTTTGGAATGGAAACAATGAAAATGAATGGATAGATTTCCAGCATTATACATCAAGTTATAGAGAAGAAAAGAGAATAGGAGAGAAACTTCATCTACTAAAGATGAATGCATGTAAGGAACTTGATCCGAGTAGACCTTATTGGAGATCAAGTCCCTGGAGTCCATCGTCTGAACATTCATTCGATTTCGATCCCAACTCACCTCTTGAAGGAAATCGTCATAATTGGGAAGTTTGGCATGGATTAGATCAACCCGATTTAAAACCTCCTGATTATGAGCATTATTATAATGAAAATGGAATTTTCATTTCAGAATTTGGAATTCAAAGCTTTCCTGTCCAAAAAACCATTGATGAGATCTTTAGTTCAGAAAATCAGCAAGAATATAATGAAATCTGGGATTTTCATAACTGTAATATGCCAAAGATAGAAGTAAATTTAGTGAAATTCAAAGAACCAAAAAATATCACAGATTACATTGTCTACACACAAACAGCTCAAGCTTTTGGGTTGAAATACGCAATAGATACTTGGCGTGGAAGAAAATGGCAAATGACTGGTGCATTGATCTGGCAATTCAATGAACCATGGCCAACTATTTGTTGGTCATTGGTAGATTACTATAATCGTCCTAAAATGGCTTATTGGCTTGTAAAGAAAGCATTCGCTAAGATTCACCCAGTTTTTGATGTTCATAATAATATAGTATCGGTGATTAACGATAGTTTAAATGATGTAGAGGGAAAGCTTACTATTAGAGAATATAAACTTCCAAATTCTTTAATTAGTGAAAATTGTTCAAATATTACGATTAAAGCCAATCAAATTTCATCAACAGAGTATAGTCCTTCGCAGCAATCAGAAATTGTCTATTTAATTTTTGAAAGTAACTTCGGTAGAGTCACAAACTATTCATTGATGAAAGATGTTGTAAATCTACAAATTCCAAACCCAGAAATTAAATTAGTTTATTCTTCTACCTCAAAAAAATTGAATATAGTTTCAAAAGAAATTATTTTTATTTTAAAACTCGACCCATCCCTAGAACCAGAAGAAAATTGTTTAGTAATACCCCAAAACACTCCCTATGAAGTTCTTCTAAACCAGGATTTACTAACTCCTAAAATCAAACTTTCAATCTGGAACTACCCTGAAAAATCTATCAATGTCCACATTAAACAGAATGAGTGATAAAAGATGTTAATTGTATCCTATTTTCTTAAACAATTCAGTAATTATGTTTTCAAAAAACGATATGAAGGGGGAATGTATAATGAGATTGCAGAAGAGATAAACACGAGAATCAAATCTGGATCAGTTCTAGACATCGGAACAGGAGGGGGTTATTTACTTAAATCACTCCATGATCTAAATCCTAACCTTGAGCTTTATGCAATTGATATCAACGAAAATATGGTTGAAATATCCCAGAAAAATCTTGAGAAATTCGAAGTATCTGCAACAGTACTCACTGGGAATATAGAGAAAACAGCATTTGATGACAATTTTTTTGATATTGTGACTTGTTCTTCGTCCTTTAGTTATTGGGAAAATCCTATTTCGTGTCTTGATGAAATACATCGTATCTTGAAACCGAGTGGTAATGGTATTTTGTGGGAACCATACAAAGAATTAGACATGGATCAACTTAAAGAAGCCATTAAAGTACATTTAAAAGATGCAAATAGATTTCGACGATTTTTCGCAATTAGGTTTAATATTCTTGGACTAAAATATGGTCATCATTTGGGATTAAAATTGTATTCGTTTGATGATCTTAGAACCATTTTAAAACAATCTAGGTTTTCCAATGCTTATAAATTAGTGAAAACATCCTTAATAGGTTCTCCAATTTTTGTAAGGATCGAGTTAACAAAGAATTAATAGCAAGTGGTAAAATTTAATCATTAGCTATTAGGTTTCTCTTATCTTATAATTCTCTGGGAACCCCCAGTTTTCGATTTTATTGTACTTATCCTTTTTTGAGCGGAAATGGATGAATATTGGTGTCTTATCAAATTCGGGATTTGCATCAAAAAATTGTTGATCTCCATATCGAAAAGTTTCCAATACTAAGGGCAATTCTTGGCGAAAAATTCTATCCCGAAAACCTGAGGTTCCAATTCCACCACTTATCTGGCAATAGACATTAAGAGAATGGTTATCGTCGGTCTTTAACCATTCAGCTAATACCTCATCGCGCATTATTCGAGTTTGCCATCCTCGCAATTGTTTTTTGTTAAACTCAACTCCAATAGTTAAAAATAAATCCCCAGTCTGATCCGAATGTGTTAAAGTGTAACAACGAGGGAAAAGAGGGGAATCTACAGTTGCTGGAGGTAGAATAGAAACATGAAGTTTATTTGGATTTAACCGACTCAAATTATTAACCCCAAAGAATTCACTGTTTATAATCAAGGGTAAATTGATAATATTCTCTTAAACATTCTTTCACAAGGGGTGATCCAGTTAGTGTGGATAATTATAAGTGAATGGCATTTCCGAGATTAAGAATATCTCTACCGCAACCGAAAAATCGATTCATTTTTCACATTTATACAATGATTTGTAATTTTGTTGATATCAGGAAGAACTAGAAGGTCAAAATTCATTCTAATCCCTCTGAGCAGGTGTGAAAATAGCATTCCGACAAAATGCTACTAGAAACTGAAACTTTCTTTTAAAGTAAAATTGGCTGAAAAGTGATTCAATGTGATTTTTAAATCCCCAGCGTCCCTATTATGCTCGTAACTTATTTATAAAGAAGTCTAGAGAGAAGCCTCGGATTTTTTAAAAAACTTCTCGGATGGTTTGAAATAATGTACGAAGTGGATGTTGTACGTGAATATCTAAAAGATAACAAGATTACTCCTAAGCGAGTATTACAACTCAGTTTAGGTGTTGTATTTATACTTCTTATGCTTTCATCTAGTGTTAGCGCGATTGCTTATCGTGTAGAGACAAACAAGGCTGTAGAAAAACAATCAAAACAGGTCATTTATAGCTATGAACTGGATGAAAGAATAGGTATATTCTATCACCCTAGTGATTTAGTGATTGCAGGAACAGCTGTTTCCCTTTATAACTCTTTACGCCTAATATATAAATCTATTGACCTGATTCCTGTGGGAAGTATTGATGAAATAAAGTCTATCAACGACCCGCAATATAATATATTGTTGTATATTTTTGATACAACATTGGAGGGAGTTATGATAGGAGAACTGGTGAATTGGGAGATTTTTGCCTCTTATTTGAAATCCTACCCACAACAACAACACATACTGGGAATGGGAAATGCCAATCAGCTTTACAATTATATAGCCCCAAAGTACATCCACAATGTCTGGATTGAGGGATCTGATGTTTTAGACGCTCAATTAGCATATCTTTGGTGTGTATGGACTGTAGCTGATATATTAGAGACAGGATACGAACAGTATTCAGATTATTACAATGCTGGTATAAACATCCGGAAGTTGAGCATTAAATATTTCTCAGAAAATATCAATAGCATTGTGGAAAGAAATTTTGATACTGTAGATCCAATGGGAGAAGAAGATCTAGTATTAAAGCAACAACGTTTTGAAGAAATGAAAGAACGATTCCCAAGGGAACTGGAGGCAAAATATACACTAGATGAGTTACGAGAACTCCCAGAAGAAAATAAACCAGCTATGTATATTAAAAAATCCACTGAGGAAGCGCTAGGTTTAGGAGATCTTATTATTGGGTTCTTACCTCTGGAGTCAGGTTTACAAGGACCGATTGGTGGAATCATTGATCTATTACTGGAAATATTTCTGGAGATGGTGGGAGATGAAATTTCTATTTCAGAATCTGCCATGGAACAAATAGAGACAGCTTTTGAACTAATAGAAGCGATGCTTGGGTTCTTTTCAGGAGATATGGATGTTGAATCAGGATTAAGTGCGTTATTTGAGATAATTCGTGGATTAATTCCTTTTCCTGAGGAAATGGTACCGTATATAGAATTAATTTTTGATGCTATTCCACTGTTAAGAGGCGATTTCTCTGCTATAAGCGATATTATTACTCGATTAATGGATTTACTTATACCAGAGGATGTAATGAGTTCTCTCGGTTACTTTAAAACGATTATAACTGAAGTCTTGGATTTAAGTGTAGGGGTAATTGATGAACTTCATAGTGGCGGTGGGAATTTCTTAGATGCTTTGCTTTCAGTTATGAGTGATAGATACTTAACATCACTAGTAGAAAAATTCTGTAAAGATACACTTGGTTTGAGTGTAAGTGAAATTACTGGTTACGTTGAGAAAATAACACTTTTCTTAAAAGGAGCAATGGATTTCTTAGCAAAATTCGACGTTAAAAATTTAATAAATGAATATTTACCTCAATTATTGGAATTAGTGATTGGAGCTTTTGATAGTTCAATAGCTGAAGAATATTCCAGTAAAATTGGTGTCATTATTAAATTAATAATGTCGGGTATAAAATTCATTGATTTACCTTTAGCAGATATACTCAATGAAATTATGTCGCTTTTTGATCTGGGAATAACTACCGAACAAATATCTGCTTTGATCCAAAAAATCAATCTTCTGATCTCAGAAGCAAAAGAAACAGCAGCAAGTTCAGTAACCGATTTCAAAGCAGGTTTGGCAAGCGGTATTAACACGCTTAAAAGTCAACTAGGATTTACAATCGATTCCAGTATTCAAACGATGATAGTCACAGCATCAACAATGGTAGCTGGTGCAATAAATGGTGATTTTACTGATAAAAATAACTTACCAACTCTAAATGAAACAATAGACCTTGTTTTAGGAATTGTTGGTGGCGGTAGTGGAGCAGCACTATCACTTCCTGATAGTAATACCATTAAAGGTATAATAAATACAATAGTCTCCTTAATAGCTGTAATCACTGACAAAGATGAAATGAAACAATACGTAGCAAGTACGGTTGATAGTTTCAAATCATTATTCAGTGATCCTGCAAAACTCATTGATGGTGCAATAAAACTTCTCTTCTCTGGTTCCAGCTTTGATTTCAATAGCACGATAATGACAAAAATCCGCACATTCTCTGAAATGGGTATGGCCCTTTATAGAATTATCATGGCCGCAAAGGAGAACTCAATTCAAGGAATATTACAAGCTTTAATACAGAATGTTGGACTATCATTAGTAAAGGAAATTGGTGGAATAGATATTGACTTTGTGAAAGATATATTGGAATTTATCTTCCCTAAATTCTTTGGAACAGAAACTTCAGAACTCCCAACAGCAGAAGAACTAGTCACAGAATTAAAAAACACATTAGAAAGTCTTCTAGATGACGGTATGGTAGCAAGTATAGGCATACCTGGAATCACAACAGTTACTGATTTGAAGGACGCTATTGGAACAGTTCTTGATATAGTATTCAATGCGAAGGATATTTTCAACGATGGTTTGCGTTGGTTGTTTGGACAACTAATGGACTGGGTGGGTGGTCAAATAGAAATACTAATCAATAAATTATTAGAAGCAATTACCAGTGCACTTGATGATTCAGATTTATTGCCTCCTGAATGGTCAGGAAGCTTACCAGTCGCATTGGGAGGATTAAGCTTATTTGAAATCGGTATTGAACTAGGACTCTATCCTCATTTTGGTTTTGATGTCGATGCGTTTACTGATTGGATGCTAGACATAGTATTTGGAGGGTTGAATCCTTTTGAAGGTGATATAGGGGCATTTTTCGGAAAAATATTCTCATTCTTCGAGCTGATTCCAACATTCAAAGCAGGATTCGAACTTGGAGGATTTGGAACAGAGGATAATCCTCTAATGGCTTTCTTGCTAGAATCTCTTGGATTAGAACTAGAATTTTCCGGAAAAGGATGGTTTGAATTAGAACTATTTACACTTAAAGGAGGAGTCTTTGATACTGATAACTTCTTTAAAGTAATCGAATGGGGATTCTCATTCACAATCACAGTATCAAGAACATTTACATTATTGGACTTTTTAACAGGTGGAACTGCAGGAGCACTCAATGCTGTAGGTGAATACCTCGGATTAGATGCTATAACAGTAACAGTATCATTTGGAATATTTGTAGAGGTAGTGAAGAGAGCTGCATCAGCTACAGGGCCAGAAGAAGGATCATTCACATTAAAAATCACTCTTGGGCTTGCAGTTCACTTCGGAATCGATCTGTTTATTGTAGGAATAAGTTTTGATTTCTCCATGGAAATCATTCTGACGTTTTTCCAGGACCTGGTGAACCCGGTGCCGCTTAAGATCTTCTTGGAGATCATACTGCGGTTCAGTGTGACACTCACTTTCCTATTCGCTGATTGGGAAATTGAGTTTACATGGAAACCACTTGATCCCTCACCCTATGAACTCACTCCCACTGATCCAGCGGAACAAAAGAGTGAAGGGGCAATGGGGTTGGATGCTGATCAAGATGGAATATCAGATGTTGATGAACAAGCCACTCCT
>JAEOSP010000089.1 GCA_016840305.1 Candidatus Hodarchaeota archaeon | reverse complement strand
GTAAGGAGGGTTAATAAGTGAGATATCTTCAATATTTGAGTTGTATTCTTAATCCAAAGCGAGGTGTTCTATGCCAGCATTTATGAAGATATATGGAGCTCTTATCCTTGCTACTATTAGTCTATTGCAACCTTGGATCATGGCTTTATGGAAAAAGCTATTCCGCAAAGGGAAACTACATATACATGAAACGGGAACTATTGAAGTTAGTTACGGCCCAGTCGGTCCAGTTTTGAATCTTTATGGCACAATGCGAGCCATACATAAAAGTGTGTTTGTTAAATCAATGGATTTGCTGGTAATTAGAGAAAAAGACAAATCACAACACGAATTCAAATGGCTTGCATTTAGATCACCTTTGAGCGACCTATCATCTCAGCAACATATTTCACCTGAGATTCCATATAGTTTTATGGTTTCACCTAGTTCACCTCATAGATACAACATAGTATTCGCTGATATCGATTTGTACAATGAGATAAAACCACAATTCAACATGTATATTACAGAATGGTATAAGGCTGTTGAACGATTAAAGAAGAAACTACCTTTTGCGGAACAGGCAAATTTGCCTCCTGATGTGATCAAGGAAATTGACGAATTCAGAAAGAGTAAAATCCAGATTGATACGTATGCTTTATTGGAAAGGAAATGCTTCTGGGAGCCCGGTGACTATTCCTTGAACTTATTCGTTAGAACTTCAAAGCCGGATCAGACGTTCACTAAGGTGTATCGCTTTTCTTTGGGTGAAGAAGATTTCGATAATTTGAAGCTGAATGTCATAACCATACTTGAAGAGCCAATATCTAGTTTTTTCAAACGTAAAAATTATCCATACTATTATGTTTATACAAAATACAAGTAACAGAACTTGATAATGAAAATATGATTAGAGATACTGGACGAAATTTCCTGCTTGTTCAAATTTGCGAGAAAAATGTAATAAAGGAGGGTAAGAGTGTCAAATAACTTCAAATATCAAAGAGGCTCTGAATGGAGAAAATGGGATTTGCATATTCATTCCGAATGTGGTACACCCGAAGAAATAATTGATAGAATAATAGGAAAAGGGATCTCTGTTTTTTCAATCACTGATCACTGTAGTGTTGATAAAATAGATGAATATTTCAAATTAGTAAAAAGGATGCATGGCCAGGGAAAAGAAATTTGCTTTTTACCTGGTATCGAACTTAGAACAGATAAAGGCAAAAAATCAGTTCATATAATAGGTATTTTTCCACTATTTGACAGAAGCCATGTCCAAATAGATACTGAGTACTTAAAGCAAAATTTATTATCAAAAATCAACTGCAGTGATGCTGATATTATCAATGCCGGTAGAGACGTATTAGGTGAAGGTAAAACAGATGTTGAATATAAAGAAAGAGGAAAAAAAGAAAAGGTAGTAGATTTTGAATGTACGTCAGATAAGATAAAAGAGATTGGAGGGATAGTTATAGTACATGCTGGAACGAAGAGCAGTGGAATAGAAAAAGAAATGACACATGCAAAGAAAAATAGTGACTATGAACTTTATAATTCCCTCGGTCATACAAAAAGGCAGTTAATGATAAAATATATAGATGTATGCGAATTACCTAATTGGTTTAAGCAGAATTTAAAAGAGAGAAACTTCTACCTAACTAAATTTAACAAACCATCGATCATTTGTTCTGATAGTCATAAATTGTCTGATATTGGATTAAAGTATACATGGATTAAGGCAAATCCAACATTTGATGGTTTGCGACAAATAATCTACGAACCTAAACTACGAGTTGTGCTTAATGAAAAGCCAGAATTGTATTTGTATCCCCGTTTAGTTTCATTTAGGTTAAGAGAGGCAACAAACTATCAAACTCAAACCGATAAAAATGAATTTCCGCCGATAAATCTAACATCAGAGGTATTTTTTGGTGAAAACTTGACAAGTATAATTGGTCCCCGTGCCTCAGGTAAGACCGTTCTCGTTGAAATGCTGAGCTATTTATTTGACAAGCACTCAATGGAGACTAAAAACGAAAAATCTCCTCTGATAACATACTTAGCAAAAAAATTTCCTAAATTAATCGTCGAGACAATATATCAATGTGGAGAGAAAGATCCAGAAAAGGCAAGCCGCGAAGTAATTGACCTATCTAATCCATTCTATACTGCACCTATAAATATTGAATACTGGGCACAGGGAGAAATCGAAAAAGTTGCAGACCGAAAAGAGAAAATTGCGGATTATATAAGAATCAGGTTAGAATCCATGCTTTTGCTTAATCTTATTTCAGAAATTGAGAAATTAGAAATAGAGCTAGCAGACGTACGTACTAAATACTTCAAAAAATTCGAAATAGAAATTGATTACAATAATTTGTTAGCTGAAAAAAAACAGATAGAGGAGTATTTTGAGAAGCTGACAACTAAAGAATATATGGACTTAACAAATGAAATTCAAGATAACAGATCTAAAATTGAGCTGTTAGATATATTGCTTGAAAACATACAAAATACAATCGACCTACTTGAAGAGTTACATAAACAATTGAGTTTTTTTGATTTTTCTGACATAGAGGTTTTCGGTGAAATATTTAGAAAATCATCACCTATTTACAAAGAAATTAAGAACCTTTACGATTTTATTGAAACTGCACATGAAAATACAGTTAAAAGGTTTATTGAGCTTAAAAACGACATCGTTAACTCAAAAGAAAGAACCAAATTGCTGGAAAAGGGAACAGATTTGAAAAAACAATTCATTGCCTATTGTGAGAAATATGGTATAAAAATCACGAAATCTGAATATGAAAAGAGGACTAGTCGTCTAAAAATTGTAACTCGGTTGCTGAGAG
>JAEOSP010000768.1 GCA_016840305.1 Candidatus Hodarchaeota archaeon | reverse complement strand
GAACAGTTATGTGGTTAATCATTACGATTTTTGCTTCTTTTCGATTAATAGCAAGGTAATTCAATAAATCATTCACTGAAAAATCATCCTTAAATTGTAATGTAAAAGCTTCTCCCACAGGAAGTTTTTTCGGACTTCTCTCTCTTAGAGTAGCAAAGAGCTTTACTTTAACCTCCATTGAATATCTATCCACTTTTTGTTTGAAAGTAGTTATACTTCTTCGGGGAGGGTTTTGTAATGAACCCATGGCCTTTAAGATGCTGTCCACCGCACAATAGATACATCCCTTCTGAAAAAATGCCAATCCTTGATCCATCAACGATTAGGGGGTTATCTTCAGTATTAACACAATTTCCATTAATAAAACACTCCCCAAATTCTTCAGGTTTTATATCAATCTTTTTCAGTGCGTCTAGTAACGTTATTCCTTTAAAAAATTCTATTTGTTTCTTCATTTCACCCGTTAACGATGCATCGGGATCAAATTTTTTCCGTAAGAACCCATAAACATGAATATCAATCATTATCTGTCCATCTGTTTATTTGTATACAAAAAATTCTCATTCTTTCCATTTTTTTATATATAATCCACCATCTATAAGATCCATCCCTTGTGAAAAGATTCCAATACGTGCATCATCTGGAATTTGAGTTTTCCAATTTGTAACAATGACATGATTTACAAATATTTCTCCACAATTGGATCTTGATATTTGTAACCTCTTTATAAGTCCTTCAAAATTTTCATCTTGGATATAGGGTAATTCAAGTACAGAATCATTCGAAAATTTTTCTTCTGGAAAGAATCTCTTTTTCAGGGGTCCAAATATATGAATTTCTAACATTTTTAACCAGCAAACAGATTGAATTAAGACACCTTAATTGAAGTTGTGCTAATAATTTCAGAATATTCTGATAGTTTGCCCCACAAATAATTCGGTAAAAGGAAGTACAATAACTGTTTTTAAGGGGTAAGAATCCCAGATAGGATTATTACTCACTTACAGTGAGGGTTGAAATTACATGAGGAAAATGAAATCAATTATTCTTAAGGGAAATAAGTATTATTTCATATTTATTGGATCTATTCTTATAGGAAATGGCATAGGATTATTTCTAGTCTTTAATATTGATAGTATTCGGGATTTTCAGATTTCAACCTTCAATGAGACGGAGATGGGACCGTCCAACATCGAAAAGTGTTCTTCACAATACAAATGTCAAGCCACTGATTATATTGAGCATGACCCAATCTTTATTGATGGAAACGATGACTTTATTACACAAGCAGCTTCAGAAGGTTGGCCTGGAGACGGAACTGAGGAAAGCCCATTCGTTATTAGTGGTTTGAAGATCACTACTTCTGAGGATTTGATAGGTATTAGGAATGCTGATTTATATTTCCAAGTTTCCAATTGTCTCTTAATTGATGGAATACAAGGAATTTCACTCAATAATGCTGAAAACGGTCATATTTTCAATAATACGGTGTATAATACCATCGGAGGGAATAATGAGCGATGGGGAATATTTTTAAGCCAATCCAAGAATATAATCATTTCAGAGAATATTGTATACAATTGTGAGTTTGCATTTGATATTCAATTGGCTACAGAAGGAAATATGGTTTCAAATAATTCAGTTCATGATAATATAAATCCGATAATGATTAGTAGATCTAATAATACCATTACGAGGAATAATATTTATGATAACGATATGGGGGTTAGCATTTATAACTCCATGTATATTTCATTTACATACAATACAATAAAGAACAGTGGCTGGAATGGGGTCGATCTACAGTCATGTGATAACAGTTTTTTCAGACAAAACACAATTTATTGTCTGATCCTCTAAATCCTCAGTGTGTTTATTCTTCGAAATTTGACGTAGAAGGTGTTCCAACAAAACGTTTGGGTTTAATTGAGAAAGGTATTGTAAAATCACTTGTTTATGATACTTATACTGGAACAAAGGATGGAGTGAATAGTACAGGACATAAAGCTAGATTTTTTGGAGGTCGTTCAATTCCTTTCCCTTCACACCTATTTGTGGGTGATGGTGATTCAAATATTGATGAGATGATAGAGGAGACTAAAAAAGGTATTTTAGTAACCCATTTTCATTACCAAAATGCTGTAAATCCTTCTAAAGGAGTATTAACAGGATTAACACGTGATGGAACATGGTTAATTGAGAACGGTGAAATTGTAGCACCCCTAAAAACATTACGTTATACTGATGAAGTATTAAGATTCTTTAAGGAGATTGATCTAATTGGAAAATATCCCAAATTAAAGGATACATGTAATCCGATGATGCAAGAGATCTTTCCTCCCATCAAACTTCCATCTTTTAGATTTTCAGGGTCTCAGAAAAAGTAGCAGCATCAAATCCTATTAATTTCAGATAGAGTAAG
This sequence comes from Candidatus Hodarchaeota archaeon, assembly GCA_016840305.1. The sequence continues at coordinate 148 of JAEOSP010000768.1, read as the reverse complement.
ACCTGCTACTGACATATCTATCACTTTTCAGCAAATGTATTACTAATTGTGAGGTTAACAGTAACTAGAATTTTCCTATCTAAATCGGTTAACTACGTTTAAAAAATTCAATAAGAAAGTTCTCTCACTTGTCTCACCATATCTTGGT
>JAEOSP010000767.1 GCA_016840305.1 Candidatus Hodarchaeota archaeon | reverse complement strand
ATTTCAACCTTTGCTAATCCTCTGTTGTAGTAAGATATTTCATTCATTGGGTCAATTTCTATTGCCTTAGAATAATCCTCGATTGCTCCTCTGTAGTCTTTAAGATTAAACCTATCTACTCCATCATTATTATAATCTTCTGAAGTCTTTGGAATAGAAATAAAATGATAAAATTTCTTTTTCATGATTTTTTTTATTACTTCTTCCAATATGAAATTTAATATCAAACTGTAATAAAAATAATAGCAATTTTATTTCTTTTGACTTTTTTCTTTTCCTCAATCCATCCCATCATCTCTTTCTTCTCCATTATCAACAAATACTCCCTCCTCTTTTACTTCCTGATCACGAACAATTATTTTTCCCATCGATTGTTCAATCTTTTGAAGAATTCTTTCTTTGCGATCTGCGAAGAAACCATAGAAATCATCTCTATACATAAAATCCGGATTCACAACATGTGATTCCAGAATAGAATTGAATTCATCATCGGATACACCGGCATGTTTCTTGAGCCTTTCCAGGTATTTGCTGGGTGCATCTCCACTCACTATTCGATTGGTTCTACCGGATAATGGCGTTTTATTTATTATACAGTCAAAATCGCTTCTTAGAATTTCATTCTTATCACACCATGCAACTGGAAAGATATGATGTATGTCAATGGATTCTGAAAAATAAGTGCTTAAATCAATTTTAGTAGCAGAAAGCCAATCTTTTGTATTCTCATCCATAAGAATGGCATAAACACCTTTATATGCTGCACTGTTTCTTGTTCTTAGAGTATGGAGCCTTGATGGCGAGAAGATTGCATCGTAAATAGTGTTGGGTTCTTGTCCCTCAGAAGTTATCCAGTCAACTACCTGTACCATATCAAGTGCATATCTTGTTTCATTTGCGGAGCCGTATAGTTCACCGAATACTCCACACCAGAACCAACGCATTAATTTATTTTTATTCCCCACATTATCTATCTCATTTCCAAGCTTAGCGAGAATTGCTGCCATAGGAACCAACTGTGTGGAATAGGGGACATCCCGTGAATTGAATATATGATTTTCCACCAGGACTTTTGATGCCTTAATAAATCCAGCAACGATTTGATCGCGATATCTTTTATAATCCTCCAAGGATAGATTAAGCATCTCTTTTCTTTTTGCGCTTACCGCAGGTAAGTTATCACCCTGCCCGGTTGCTTCAAATTCTTTCCTGCGCTGATAAGTTGAATAAAGTGTAATTGCCTGGATGATATCTATATTACTTGTTTTGTCAAGTACTTTAAAGGATTTGTATTCAGCCCTTATTTTAAGCCAATCGGTTTTTAAATCAAAATCCTCAGAAGCAAATGAAGCAGTAAGCAACTCGAATACAGAAAGTGAGACACCTCCTGTATTTACTTTTTCAAAGACCTGGCAAACAGCTTCTTTAGGATTGATCTTTTTCATCACAATCACCGGGAGCATATAATAGTTGAAGCTATTAATAATCTTATCTTCAAATTCATCCCAAAATTCTGATTTTTCACTGTTATGGTTCCAGTATTTATTGAATCCTTTCCGCCAAATACTGTATTCATCAATCATCCAAACCGGATACATAAGATTTTCGTATTCAGACTCCTGTGTTGAAAGATCAAGTACTATATCACGTCCTATATTTTCAGTGATGATTTTATTTTCATTAATAGAAAAAATAGCTTCTTCAAGATCCGTAGCTGGATCCATGGCTTTTATCATATCGATATAATACCATCTGTTGATCTCGTATCCTTTTTCGTTTTTTGTCTTAACAACTTTGTTGGTTATTATTGCCTGATATAGCGAAGTTAAACGTTGCTGGCCATCAAGTATCAATAGTTCCGGATCAGGATTATTTGTCTCGTGAGCACCTTCTACCGGTTTTATTTTGAAGCGGATGGATTCGTTACCGGTTTCCAAAAGCATTACTGCACCAATAGGAAATGATTTAGCAACACTTGCTAATATTCCTTTTATCCGGTTATCATCCCAAACCCAGCCACGTTGAAAATCCGGCAATTGAATTTTTCCTTTATGTATATCTTTTAGGATATCGTATAGGCTGGTTTTTGTTGAATCGAAGGTTTCCATGTTGAAATATTAATTATTTTATTTTTTCACTCTTTCTATAACCAAAATCTTCAATGTACTCTCTTGGAATTAGATCAATAAATACTGAACTATCATAAGGTTCTAAATATGCCCCCTTTTTATCTACTGGACTATTCAACCATTTATTTGAAATTATATGACATTGTTTTCGAGTTCTTGTCAATGCGACAATGAACTTACAGCATTCAATATCTTTAATTTCTTCCCCATCTATTTTGGGTATTGAACCGTCATTTGCTCCAACTATGAATACATGGCCACCAGATAATCCTTTACTACCTTCGAATGTTCTTAATAATATAGTAGGAATTTCAGGATCTTCTTCAGGTAGTTCTTCTTCTTCAGTTGGAGAGAAATAGCTGATAACAACTTCTGCGTCTTCAGAAATGGTACTTTGTATTAATTCTTTTTCTGCATCCGTAAAATCCCTTGAATCTCGTTTTACTTCCTTAATAATTTCTATAATATCAATTATTGATTTTCGGAAATCTGCGTCCAGAGACTGGCTAAAAGGTGTTAATTTGTTGGATTCTAAAACAGCCGATTTTAAAGCTATCCCACTCGTTAGTTCACCAGCTAATATTCGCCAACCGAGATTAGACTCAATACTTTT
>JAEOSP010000766.1 GCA_016840305.1 Candidatus Hodarchaeota archaeon | reverse complement strand
AGAAAATAATCATCCTGAACTACGTTTCTCAATGCCTGATGCACCCCCTGCTGCAACTGTGGTTGGGAATATCGTGATCCATGGGCAAGGTCGTTTAAGTCAACAGTATGGCTTTAATTCTGACATGATAACGGGATTAGAAGTTGTACTACCAAATGGAGAAGTGTGTAAAATTGGTTCAGGATCTGTAAGTCCCTATTGGTTTGCTATTGCTCCATTACCCAATTTAGCAGGATTATTTCTAGGTTGGTGCGGCACAACAGGGGTTATTACAAAATTAGGCATAAAACTTTATCCTAAGAAGAAATTAAGAGACGTAGAAGTTTTTTTAGTAGAAAAACCAGAGCTGGTTCCAGATGTGATTCAACGGGTGACATTCACTGAAATGCCTGAGGACATATTCATTGGAGCGCAACCTTATCCACCTGCCTACAAAGATCTAATTATGATTGGGATTTGTATAACTGGAGATACAGAAGAAGAAATTGAATTTAAACGAAGATTAATTTGGGATACTCTCAAAATTCATATTGTTAGCAAAGAAGGGGGATTCATGGTTATGACCCCTGAAATAAAACAGGATCTTTTAGAGATTCCATCATCAAGTACAACCCGTTTTGCAGATGTGTTGAAGGGAGGGGGTTTTGAGTATTGTGGACCAATTATTCCCGTCGAAAAATTTCCTGAAGCATATAAGAAGTTACTAGAAATTTCTTCCAAGTATAAGCTCACTTATGGGAGCATTGGCCGGGTAATTGGTAGAAGTCATTGCATGATGTTTACTTTTGGTTATCCTTTTAATCGGGCTGACTCAAAGAATATTGAAATCACGAAGAAAGCGCTACACGATGCAAATATTGCTAGTCTAGAAATTGGTGGAGTTCCTTGGAAACCAGAAGTGCCTGCACAGAAATTAATAATGGAGAAAATGGATAGAAATACGCTTAAACTTATGCAGAGTATGAAAAGTTTCTTGGATCCTAATGGAATAATGAATCCAGGTAACTGGGAGATGTAAAAAATGTCAGATTATGCAGAACAAATCCACCGATGCTTCAGATGTGGTTATTGCAAGTTTCCCAGTAATTTTATAGATTATAATTGCCCTTCATATAAACGATTTAAATTTGAAAGTTACAGCACTGGAGGTCGGTTATGGCTTTTATGGGCTTGGTTAAAAAATGAGATCGAATGGTCAGAACACCTAGCAGAAATATTATTTTCTTGTGTAACATGCAGAAATTGTGTTGAATTCTGTCCAATGAAATTCAAAGAGGATATTATAGACTGGATTATTTCAGTAAGAAGTGAGATGATAGAACAAGGTAAGATTTTACCAGAAGTTAGTGAATTTCTTAATAATATTTATCGAGATGGAAATCCATGGGGGTTTCCACGTAGTACACGAGATGCTTGGGTGAATAATAAAAATATCTATTCCATCAATAACGAATATCTTTTCTATGTAGGTTGTGTAGGATCTTATGAGCAACGTGGTCAAGAAATGGCAAAAGCTTTTATGAAATTACTAGATAGGACAAATCAATCCTATGGAATACTTGGAATAGATGAAGAATGTGATGGAAATGAAGTCTACATGTTAGGAGAAAAAGGATTATTCAAAAAGCTAGTACAGAAGAATGTAGAAAAATTCGAAAAATATAGCGTAAAGAAAGTGGTGACACTCTCACCTCATGCCTTCAATATTATGAAAAATAAGTATCCTGGGCTTAAAAATATTGAAATACTCCATTACACACAGCTGTTACACGAAATAATGCAAAATCAAAAAATCTCTCTATCACAAATAAATGCTAAAGTGACTTATCACGATCCATGTTATTTGGGAAGATATAATGGAGTTTATGAACTTCCCAGAGAAATATTAGGGAGCATTCCTGGAGTTGAACTTGTTGAAATGCCAAGGAATAGAGAAAATTCATTCTGTTGCGGAGGAGGAAGTGGAAATTTCGTATATGACCTTTTAGGAAGATCAGAAGAGAGCCCAAATATAATCAGAGTGAGAGAAGCTTACAAAACAGGAGCTGAATTCTTAATAGTCACCTGTCCAAGTTGTAAGATAATGCTTGATGATGCAGTAAAGAAAGAAGGATTAGAAGAGGAACTAATAGTCAAAGACCTATCGGAATTCATGGTAACAATGTTGAAGTAAGAGGCCTATTAATTTCTGCACATCAATCATAAATAACGTGTTTAGATTCTCTTTTAAGGTTTAGTTTACGTTCTAAGTTCAGACTCCAGAGAGTCATATATATATATATTCTTTCACGATATCTGGTAATTATAGTTCAAAAGTTACCCAGTAAAGAGGATGATCTGAGTCATCAGTCACAAGAAATTGGCTTGTTAAGATTCTTGACCCTGGAGATACAAAAATATGATCAATTCGCTCAGAAAGATCGTAGGTGGCACCAACAACTGTAGCTGAATCACTAATTAACCAAGTATCATTCAAAATTGCTTTAGTAATATTATATTGCTCTGTATAAGGTTCAAAATTAAAATCACCCATCAGGACAACATCCTGCTCTATTAGATTCTCTAAAATGTTTTGTTGTTGAATAAGAGGTCCACCATTTCCTAGATGCGTCACAAAAACTGATAGAGTTTGCCCTCCCACTGTGATTTGAGCTTCAATCGTAGCTGTCTGTTCACCTTCACTATACATATAAAAAGTACTAGCATTTTGGATTGGGAATTTGGATAGTAGTGCAATCCCAAAAGTACCAGTCACTGTTTTCGAACCGTAGTACGAATAGAGATTAAGACGATCTGCAAAGAATCTAACTGCATCTGAATTTCCACCTGAGATTCGGGCAATATCTGATTCCTGTAAACCAATAATGTCTGCATCGAGATCTCGAAGAAGGTTTAACTGACCTTGTAGATTTTTAGCACCGAATTGGGAGTATCCTTGTTGAATATTATATGTAGCAATTTTCAATCTTATCGGAGTGTCTATAGAAATAGGTTGAGGAGTTGTTAATATCAATCCAAATAGAGTTCCAATAATCAGTAAAATGAGTACGAAAGAATAAAGAGAGGAATAAGAAATCGGAGTTTTGAAATCAATAACAAATTTTTCTTTTATAATGACCAGACCGACTATTGCAATTACCAGGCCAATAATTAAAAAGACTAACCAGAAGATGTCCCTAAAAAGAGGACCAACAAGTGGAATATAGTCATAAGTTGTGGTGAAAATTTGAGCAAATATCATCAAAAGAAAGAATACCATTGAAAGAGTAAAAGACAGAGCTAATGTTGTTACAGACGGTTTAATCCTGAATAGTACTCTAGATAATAAGATAAAGTCAAAAAATATTACAGGTGAAAGGAGAACCATGATAAATAATGGTAGCTGATGAACAAATGACATCTGAGGTGCATAAAATGGAAAAGCACCAAGAGAAGTGGGAAAAGTTATTTGATGTATGAGAAGTACCGATACCAGCGCGATTACGAATATTCCGTTCCAGAGCCAAATCATCCTTGGAGAGAGTTGGGTGAGTAGTTGTGGCCTCAATAGGACAAAAACGCCAAATCCTCCTAGTGTGAGGGTAAGAAGGCTCGTAATTATTCTATAATCACCCTCTGTCCATCGTGAAATCACAGTTGGACTTACAAGGCTAAAGTAAATGAGAATTAAAATGCTTGTTAAACCTAAGGATACTAAAAATGTTTTTCCATGAAATACGGAGGTTTTCGGATAAGATACTTCATTGGGAAACTGATTCTTTAATAAAAATCCAATAAGCATGAGAAGAGCTATCAGCGCAAGAATCCAACCAAAAACTTGGTATTCTCCTGATGATGAAATGTCAAGACTTGAGCCGAAAGTCCTAAAAAGAATGGAAATAGTAACTGCGAGTACCAAGGATAATCCCATTATAAGACTCACATTTTCTTCTTCATTTGAGGTCCTTAGTTGATAATAAGCAGGTAGAAATATTAAAAAGCACCCTACACCTAGGCCAGATAAAAATAACTTAATATATACTGTGAATAACGGTTCTAAAATCCGCATAAGAATAGTTCCTCCTCCAAAAACACTTATGTGAAGCTTGGAAAAGTTTTTCTTGATAAAAATCAAAAGAAATGGTGAAAAGAGAAACAAAACGAATAAAACATTCTCATCTAGAGATAAGGAGAGTAATTCTCGCGCATAAATCGCTTCTACAAAATCAGATATTAATTGAAAGAAAAATAGGAAGAGGACACCTAAGAAAATCAGTTCAGAATAGATTCGTGAAATCCAAGAAGAAAAATAAGTCATAGGTAAGACTGAAGAATTTCACATTAAAAAACTTTAGCTGAAAGGTTGATGGAACATTGTTTGTTCTGATCAGCTGGATAGAGGATACGTGACTCTGAAAAGTCCGACAAAGTAAGTAATGTTTAGCTAATTGATCCTACCAAGATTGCATAGATAATTGGACCGACCATTGTTCCACCGATATTCGTTGTGACATGGATACCAATGGAAGGTAATACACTGCCATATTTCTCTCTTAAAGAGGCTGCAAAAAACCCTAGGGATAGTGTCATTAAAAAGATAATGCTTACTGTTATAAGGTCTGCTCCAAAGAATATTAAAGGTAAATGTATCATACCAAAGAAAATTGCGCTGAAAAGAACGGGATATGAGATATCTCGCTTGCCAATACTAATTTTTGTGCTAATTAGAGGGGTCAAGTAACCCTGTAATAAACCTCTCACGAAAATTTCTTCTGAAATGCTCGCTAAAAACCAGAGTAAGAGGATCTTTTCTCGGATACCGAACCCCTTCAGATTAGGATTTCCATTTGCCCCTGTTACAATTATACCAATAGTAGCGATAGACCCGAGTAATAAGCCCAGTCCCAGTATTAATCCCCATTTAACTTCTCCCTTTGGCATAGTCAATCCTGCACGCGTTAATTTTCCTTTGTTCAAGAAAATAACCCCGCCGAGCGACAGAAAAAGAAACATAGAGTCAGTTATTAACATCTTCGCCACATTTCCTCCAGTAATAATAGGACCATAAAGTTCCGACGTTAATCCTATTCCAATCAATTGAGATCCTAGATAAATACTCAAACCAATTAGAAATGCTATTCCTAATCGATTCAAGGGTTGATTCGGCCTGATTGTCTCTCCTAAAGATTTATTCTTGTCAATATTATCAAACATCATATTTTCTCCTAAAAAAATGGGTATATTGAAACATTATTTATTGAATAACCCATTTTTATCCGTTTTGTGTTTAATGCAAAACGACTTTATAAATTTGATGCTTTTTGCAATTTTGACAAAACCAAGAGAAATCTATTAAAGGATAGGTTTAATGATAAAAGCGTTACTAGTAAACCGAGGATGAATCGAATTCAATAAAATATAGAACTAAAATGAAAACTTCGCAGAATCACGAAAAGGCTTTTAATTACTAATAAAGGTTGATAAGATCAACGATTTCTTCACCTTATCAAGGAAATGATAATACCAATGTTGAACGAGTCTATAACTGACGTCAAAATCGCGTTTAAAGTTTACTCCGAATACAAAAAAGAGTATTTTAAGACATTTTTAATATTCCTAGTAGGAATTTTTTTGCTGGTTTTTACGGGGATTATTCTTTTCATTTTTGTTATTTTAAAGAATGTTTTTCGACTTGATGAAGTAACTCGAATATTTATTACCCCGATCCTCCTATTAATCCTTCTTTCAATATTTTTCTTGCTTCTATCATATGCACGTACTATTTTTGGATTATCAAATGATATTATGACATCGGGAGAATTATTTACAGAGTTCAAACGATCTATTACATATTTTAAGAAATTCTGGTTTTATTTTGCACTTTTATCATTTCCTGATGTGTTGATAATTGTAACAGAACAAATATTCAGTTTATTTGCGTTGTATGGCATGATACAATCAGGGGAAGGGAATCGCATCCTTTTCGTTGGTATTAAGCTATTTGTTTATGTGTTCGATATGTTGCTATATATCACGTTCATCGAAATATTTCCAAGCTTTATTGAGGTTAGGAAGGTGAGGCAATGCATTAGAGAGAACTTCACGATCGTAAACCAGAATTATAAGCGATTAGTTTATTCCATTGGCTCCTACTACCTAATATTTCGGGGTCCAATGTTTCTTGTTGATATAACACGAATGCTACTAGCCACGAATATGGAATCATTATTAGTATTCAATATCCTGTTTTTGATTGTTGCCTATATGAATGTATCAGTGGGGTTACCTATT
>JAEOSP010000765.1 GCA_016840305.1 Candidatus Hodarchaeota archaeon | reverse complement strand
GCTTAGATCATCTACTGTATATGTATACGCCACATTTTCTCCCAATTCATATATTGATGCATTACTGGGAGCTGATATTGTAACTACTGGATCGATTGTATCAGTTACTAAGAATATTATCTGATCCCATCCAGAGTTGCTCGAATTATCTGTGGAAACTACTGTCAGGTTATATGTTCCTGTTCCCAATCCACTAATCGTTCCTGTATCAGGAATGGGGTTGCTATTTAACAAAACCTCTTCCGTTGTGGGATTAATTTCTACCACGGAATAAGTATAGGTTATATCTGCCCCTAACTCAAATATTGAGTCGTTTCCAGGGGTATTTATTGTTACCACTGGTGGGGTCGTGTCCGCTGCTTGTACTATTGTAGTACTCAACGGAAAATTTGCTATGACTAGAGTTACTAACAAAATTACTAGTAATCCCTGCTTTAATGAATTTTTAATTTTTTCTAACATAATCTCACCCTATATTAAAATTAGAACAAATAGAATTGACTTTTAACTATTTTTTACCTACTTAATGTCGTTGTTGTGATTTTACTCATTTATAGTTGAATTCTTCAGATACGGAGTTTTCATTAGTCATTTTCTCTACGATTTAGTAACTCTTCCAACTATATATCTAGACTTTCTGCCTAGTATACTTAATTTAAGAGAAAATATACCCCTAGTTGCAACGTCGTAAAATCATCAATAGCTAGATAATCTATCAGAATGTCTTAAGAGGTTATCTAGTGAAAACCTTCGGATTTGTCGGGTTTGTACTATAAATACTCCTCTAGTGAATTTATCCGCACATTTCCGACAAAAATCTCTGAAGTATATAATAAACCAATTCTCTGATTAAATTGTTAGATCCTTAGAATTTTGATAGTAAAAATTCTACTATCTCTCTTGGGTTTATTCCAAAAATATATATGAGTGGTTCAAGGCCAATTCCTCCCGCATCAGCAATTATCTCAATTACTCGTATTTGTTTCATAGAATATGGTTTTAGAGTTTGAAGCCAATCTTTATCTGCTTCATCTGTTAATATTACTTCCTTTTTTGGTGATATAGCATTGAGAATTTTCTTACTTCTTCGTATGGAAATTAATGAATTGAACTTTGATGATTGTTTCTTGAAGTATCCTAATATCTGAGCCAAAGTTGCCCCCTGTCCAAATTCAGGATAAGAGATGATTTGTCCTTTGTTCCTAACCTTAATTATCCTCCCTGGAAATCCCGCTATATCTTTGACTTCTTCAGATCCTTCAGTAATACTCACGAATTGACACCCTACCTCGGGTATAAGTTGGGCAAATCGTTCTCCTGAATTTACAAGAGCCACTGCAGCCTCATACAAATCTTTTGTAACATTTAATTTATCATCGAATATTTTTCTGGACGTCTCAGAAGGAAAGCATATTGAGCAGTGCGGTAAGAAATCTATCTCTGCTGTCCTTCGATGTACCTCACATAATGGTCCTGCAGTTCGGAATGTTTGGCAAACTTTGCAGATTTCCTCCATTAATTTTACATTTGGAAAACTACCTTCCATTACTTTTGTTATTAATTGTGAGGATAGTTCTTTGAATGTTGGATCACTTGTGATTGATGTAAGGCTACTTGATGAAGAACTTAGATAAGACGATATGACTGGTTGTGATACTCCAAGAACTTTAGCGATATCTGCTTGTTTCCATCCTTCCTTTGTTAATTTTCGAGCTAGATCTCGTCTTAGCGGAGTTAAAAAACTTGTTGGAACTATTTCACATATGAAATTCATTGGATTTCACTAGAGATAATGCTATTCGAAACAAGGCAAAGGAGATATTAAAGATTTACCTGATTTTCCTTTAATCATTGTTATCTCGTTAAGATTATTGTAAGTTAATGATCTAAGGATTTATTATTCATGGTTCTTGATTTAACCCTTATAAAAGGTGTTCCTAGGCACATTCTCCCTGAACAAATTAATACTATTCGAACTATTAAGGGAGGTTTAAACAATCGGAATATTCTGATTAATGAAACATGTTTACTAAAGGAATACTTACAACGCGATGAGAAGAATGATCCAGTCACTCTAAGATATCAACGTGAAAAAACTGCTTTTTTAGAACTTATTAATTTCAATTTTCTACCGAAATTCATTAATTCATATGAAAAACAAGGCGTGTATTTTGTTGTACGAAGCTGGGTTGATGGAGAAATTTACAGCCTTAAGGATATGGAAAATAACCTATATAACCTTGTAACAGCTCTATCCTCCCTTCATAGCAAACAATATACCTGTATAGCAGATTACAACTACTTCGATGTCATTGAGCGCTATTTAAGAGATTATACACATCTTTCTAAGAACCGAAAATGGGATTTACCAGATGCAATTACGATTCAAACCTTCTATGATCGAAAGAAGGAAGAATTAGTTATAACTGATAATTCTGTACCCTTAACACGTATTCATGGGGATTTGGTTTTTTCTAATATTATTAATTTTCAACAAAATTGTATGATTATTGACTGGGAATACACTACGTATGGTGATTCTCTTATTGATATTGCTTATTTAATTTCACAGAATTCTATTTCTCAATCATTAGAGAATAGATTTATTCATCTTTATGAGCAACATAACTCTGTAGTAATTGATCTTCCGCGATTATCCATTTACAAAGATTTGATGAATTTAATGTCTGCCCTCTGGTACGCATTGCAAGTTATTCGCTTTAGAAGCAACACGCTTAAGCCTACTGAAACAGATATTTCGATCGGTAAATTTGAAGAGCTTGCAAAACAAGCATTTTCACAACTCGATATTCAGTAGTTTTCTTAGACTCTTAAGCTTACGATTGAAATTATCTGGATTCGATTATAGGTCAGCTATAACAGAGACCTATATTTTTAAGGAAATTATCCTAGTGAGTTCTGAGATCAAAATTTTAGCTAGAAGTTGAAATTTAGTGATAATTATGCATATTATTCCTTTTAAAATCCGTTTTATAAAACAAAAGCGATTAAATTTGTCTTTTCTTCTATTTCTATCCTTTTTGCTGCTTAATCCTTTTTCAACTAAAGCCGCTACCCATTCGCAGGCAGACCTCCCACATCTTACAATTTATGCGTATGAATCCTTACTAAATTATGGGGTGAATGCAACTGATACAAATCTGCGCATCTTCGATGCTTTTGAGGATAAAGAAAATTGTATTATTGATTTAGAATATTCCGCTGATGCTGGAGCAGCATTAGCAACAGTAATTGCTGAACGTGATGCTCCTCAAGCAGATATTATAATTGGAATAGACAATACGATGATTTTTGAAGCAAAAAAGCAGGATATTTTGGTTGCTTATGAACCCACAACGAGTGAAAACATTTCTACATCAACTATTAACGGCTTAGATCCAGATTTTTATGTAACGCCGTATGATTATGGATTTATATCTTTAATTTATGATAAAAATCGAGTTAATGAATCATTACTACCAGATCCCAATAATATAACGCTAGAAGATCTAAAAAATCCCGATTTAGCTCAATTATTAGTAACTGAAGATCCAACTCTAAGCAGCACTGGATTAGGGTTCCTAATGTGGACAATCGGGGTATATGATAAGGTTTTAGGTCAGGATTGGCATACATGGTGGAGTGAAGTAGCTCAGCACATCCAGGTAGAAAGAAGCTGGGGAGAGGCTTTTGACGTTTTTTATCAACCTGCTACCAACAGACCAATATTGGTATCCTATGCGACTGATCCAGCATATAATTATCTGTTATTCGACCAAGATACTTCTGTAGGGGCTCTAATTTCCCATGAAAATAATAGTAATTATGCTTGGCTTCAAATTGAAGGATTAGGAATCATTAAAGGAACAGAGAACTTAGAATTAGCCCAAAAATTCATTGAATGGTTTACACAACCAATAGTTCAAGAATTAATACCAGAAAATAACTGGATGTACCCATCCAACTTTCAGGTTCCTTTACCTGCTAGTTTTGATTATGCTATTGATCCTTCAAATGTGACTCCGTTGAATGATTTATTCACGACTACCGAACTTTCTGACTCTTTAGAAGACTGGCGATCTGATTGGGAAGAGATAATGATCTTAGACCAGCAAACTTCATTACCTGTTTGGTTTTTCTTCCTTTATCCGTTTATATTCTTGATATTCTTGAAGAAGAAATTACATTCTTGATGCCAACGAGATTTTCATTAAGATGTGTTTGAGTTGGAGGCATTAAAGCGATCACGATCTGTAAATACCTCCTTCTTAAAACCTCTGATGTTTCTACCAACTGTAAGTCTAATCTGTATGTTTTATCTTCCCGTTCTAATCATTCTACTGAATAGTTTCTTTTCTCCATCGGGTAATTTTACATTTGATTTCATTGTTGAAGCTCTAACTAGACCGTTAAATTTATGGATAATACAATTTACTCTTAACCAAGCCTTTTTAAGTACATTTTTAACATTATTTCTGGGCCTTCCTGGTGCATATGTCTTTGCACGGTTTTCTTTCAAAGGAAAAGACCAATTACGGACTCTTCTTACTATTCCATTCGTATTACCACCTATAGTTGTTGTTCTGGGTTTTATCATGTTTTTAGGGCCTGAGGGGTTGCTTAATACAATATTACAGACAATTTTTGGTTCAGAAGTTACTCCTCTCAATCTATACAAAACTTACGAAGGAATAGTCATTGTTCATTCATTTTACAATATCCCTATTGTGTTAAGACTTGTCTCGAGTGCTTGGTCAAAAATAGATGTTGAAACTGAAGAAGTGGCAACCACTCTTGGAAGTAAAGGACTTCATTTTTTTAAAAATCTCATCTTCCCACAGATAAGTTCAGCCCTTCTAGCAAGTGCCATTCTTACTTTTTTGTATTGCTTCACATCGTTTGCAATTGTACTCTCATTAGGCGGAATTCAGTTTAGAACAATAGAGGTGCAAATCTATTCCCTCTTTTTTTACAGATACGATTATTCTCAAGCTGCTGCATTAGCTCTTATTCAGTTGATAATTACTTCGATTTTAGTTATACTTTATCTCCTGATTTCTGAAAAACCATTTCACCGAGATAGTAAAGAATATCTGAAGGATAATAAGGTAAGGAACGTTCTTAAAATTGTAGGTGTTTCTATCTTCTTACTCTTTCTTGTCATAACTAATGTTAATGTTCTAATTATTCTGTTAATCCTTGCTTCAGGTTTCATTTTTTTAAAATATGGTCAAACAACTCCCATGGTAGTAGGAGAGGTTAGAGAACGCCTTCAGATACCACTAGTATCGCTTTACCATTCAAAAAAGGGTAGATTTTTCTCTATATTGACATACATCTTGGGATTGTCGTTTTTTCTATTAATACCAATATTTCTGATTTTTGGGTATTCATTATATGATCCATTAACTGGAAGGATAGGTCTAAGCAAATTTTTTAATTTAATTGGCCTGAAACTAACATCTTCAGGTATTAAATGGTTAGTAGAACCTATTCCGATACTAGGTGCACGAACTACGGTACTAGGGCTAATAATGAACTCCATTCTTCTTGCTCTTCTGGCAATGGTATTCTCTTCGGCTTTAGGTATCTTATCTGTCTATATAATTCGTCGATCAGCATTTTTTAATAAACATAGAAGACTAGCTATTGTCCTTTCTTGGTCATTATTACTCCCTTTAGTCACTTCATCAATAACGATGGCGTTGGGATTACTCCGAGTTTTTACTTTAATTGATCTTCCTAATGAATACTCATGGATTCCCCTAGTAATTGCTCATATAATAGCTGCTTATCCGTTTGTTTCTAGAACTGTAAGTACATCCTATAATAAAATCAGCTTTGAAACCTTAGAAATAAGTCAAACTCTTGGTGCCTCACGCTGGTTTACATTTCGTCATATTGAACTACCGCTCCTCATTCCAGGAGTATTAGCAGGTGCGATCTTTGCATTAGCGATAAGTTTTGGCGAATTCGGAGCTACGTACTTAATCGCACGTTCAGAGTACAATACAATGACAATAGGCATATATAAGTTCTTGGAATCAAAGCAACTTCAAGAATCAGCGATTATGGCGACAATCCTAATAATTATCTGTATTATTGCATTCTTTCTCATTCAAAAAACGGGAAATGAAGAGTTTTACTTATAATAAAGGAGCTTATACAATTTGGTTGACTATCTGAATCTCATAGGAATTTCAAAACGATTTGAAGATACAATTTCCCTCTCCTCGATTACTCTGTCAGTAAAAAAAGGAGAAATAATGGGAATTCTTGGTTCATCAGGATGCGGAAAAACTACGTTGTTGAAACTCATTTTAGGATTATTTACTCCTTCAGAAGGTGATATACTCATTGATGGGCATTCAATCCTAAAGATATCTCCTGAAAAACGCAATTTTGGATATATACCTCAAAATTTAGCCTTATTTTC
>JAEOSP010000764.1 GCA_016840305.1 Candidatus Hodarchaeota archaeon | reverse complement strand
TCTACTCGTGAAATTTATGTAATGAATGCAGATGGAACTAATCAAATTAATTTAACTAATAGTCCTGCTGAAGATAGTAGTCCAGCATGGTCTCCTGATGGAAGTAAGATTGTTTTTCATTCAAATAGGGATGGAAATCGTGAAATCTATGTAATGAATGCAGATGGAACTAATCAAATTAGATTAACTAGTAATCCTGCAAATGATGCGTATCCAGCATGGTCTCCACAGTAAGGAGTGTAAAAAACTCCGTATCTCACCCAAGAGGCTCTACACAGAGTGGAGAAACAACTCCAATAACTGAATTTAACACTATATAGTGTAAAAAAAGTAATTCTAAAAAATTTAAAAATAATTGGAAAAAACACTTGACAAATCCAATCACTTTTCAAAGCACTTTTTCGCTGTCCGGTAATCTATCTTTAGTTCCAAGCATATTTCTTTCCAGGTTTTTCCTTCTTCCTTCATTGCTATAATTTTTTCTCGATGTTTTATATATTTGGGCTCTGCTCCTAACCTTACCCCTTTCTTTCTTGCCTCTGCCAATCCATTCTTAATTCTTGAGATAATAAGTTCTCTTTCATACTCGGCAAAACTGGCTAACTGATTAAGGAGTAATCTTCCTTCTTTAGTTCTCTGGTCAATACCTTCCTCTAGGAAGACCACTTCTTTTCCGTTTAATTCCTCTCTAATAAGCTTTAAAAGGTCAAGGACACTTCTTGAGAGCCTGTCCAGTTTGAAGATAATGACGACCTGAAATTTATTCTTGTCTTTAAGAAGCCTTTGGATTCCTGGCCGTTCAAGAGATTTTCCACTCTTAGTATCGCGGTAAATTTTTATGAGTTCTAAACTATTCTTTTTACAGTATTCCCGGATAGCTCCTACCTGGACTTTTAGGCCATATTTCTGCTTATCCTCATTCGTTGAAATCCTGATATATCCTACTGCTCTGATTTTCAGATTCACCCTTAATACTTAATTTTATAGACCTTTAATTGGATTTGTCAAGTGACATATCCAATCTAAAATTACCTAATTCTTTATTAATTTTTCCCTTTTTGGGAGCTAGAAAGGAGGAACAGATGGAAAAGGTAATTAAAAAATCAGTTTTTGGAAGAATGGCTTCCTATGGTTTAGTAATTGTTTTGGCTTTTGGTTCTATTGGGTGTGGTGCTGATGGAAATGGCGGAGATATAGGAGACGATATAAATGGAGATCAAGATATACCTGATTTAGAAGGAGGAGGTGTGGTTTGGACATTGTATTGGGGGACCCCATGTACAATGAAAACACATGATTATATCACGAAAACTGATGAGTATACTGATGTTTCTGGTATGAAAGAGCATCGATGGATATTTAGACAAAATGGCACCGACCTCGATGTTTATAGTTTCTTTGATTGGTGTAATGAGCCTTCGGATTTTATCAATGCTGGCTCAATTGTTGGTGATTCTCTTTCTCTTAATATTTATGAAGCATGCTCTGCAGAAGATTATTGCAAAGCTCAAGGCTTGGGCAAGATTGATGATTCAGGAGCTATGGTTTCATTCGATACATTATGGCAATTTTGTAAATTGTATGCACCTGAGGTGAACATTGCTTATTACCAAGAAACACGGTGTAGCGCAACCTTTGCATGGGAGTAAAAAAGGAGGGACAGATGGAAAAGGTAGAATGCAGAAAATGTTTAATGGTTGTTATTGTATTGGCTTTAGTTTCTTTATTAGGAAATATTTTTATTTATGGGGGAGGTATTGAAGCAAACGATTTGGATGAATTAATTATTCCTACACCTAAGGAACTTATCTCAAAAAGGACAGAATTTTCAAAAACCTTTGATAATGGAAATGGCATTTTTACAGCAAATATTTATTCAACTCCAATTCATTACTTAGATAGAATTGCTTGTAGATATGCACCGATTGACCGAAAAATAATAAAGGCTTCTAAAGTTCTTCCTTCTGCACAGTCTGTAGCTAAAATTAGCGGAGCACTTTCACCAGAGAGCTATGCTTTTCTTAATGAAAAAAATGTAATTCGCTCTTATTTCAAAGAGAAATC
>JAEOSP010000763.1 GCA_016840305.1 Candidatus Hodarchaeota archaeon | reverse complement strand
CGTCCAATTCGCTTTTCAAACCGATGCAAATCTCCCTCATTAGCTAGATCCATTTTATTGACAACAATCAGTGAAGGAATATATCGACGATTATCCGCCACTACGTCAATAATCTGCTCAATAGTCAAATTAGGATCATTTGGAAGGTATACATCGGCATTTGTTATCTTATATGCACGGAAAACGTTAGCAATTTCTACATCCGATAATCCATATCTGAATCCAGAAATGTTTATTCCACCATAATTACGACGAATTATCTTGATCTGTGGGGGATATTGGTCCAAACGAATATTTGCCTTCCAGAGTTCGTTAAGAATTTTAGTAAGATGATCAGGCCTTCGAACGTCAAGAAGGACAACAATAAGATTTGCATTCCGAACTGCAGCGAACACTTCACGCCCTCTACCCTTTCCTGAGGCTCCACCTTCAATAACTCCAGGTAGATCAATGATTTGAATCCTTGCCCCTTTATATTTACCATCATATTCCATCATTCCAGGAATAGCATCAAGAGTGGTAAAATCATAAGCAGCAACTTTACTTTCCTTATTTGTAATAGCATTAAGTAAGGTAGACTTGCCAACGGATGGAAAGCCTAGCAGAATGACTGTTGCATCACCATGTTTCTTAATTGAAAATCCTGATCCCTTTTTCTTCGATTTCATTGCCCTATCAACGAGTTCAGAACGAAGTTGAGCAATTTGAGCCTTCAAAGTTCCAAAATGAGCCTCTGTTGCTTTATTATATTGCATTTTAGCCATTTCTGCTTCTTTTTCGGCGATTCGTTCTTCGATTTTCTCTGACATTAGGAGATCAGCTTTGTTTGAACAAATTTTGAATATTTAACAAGCTTGATTTGTTTCAGCTTCATTTCAGGTCAAATTGATTGGAATTAATGAAACTTTCAATTAGAACAGAATGATAATAACCTTTAATTAAATCCTTAGAAATAAGATCTTACATCCCATAAGGGGTAGTTTAATGAAATACGGAGTTATAATTCACGGAGGGGCATGGAATATTCCTGATGATCTCATTGATGAACATCTGAGAGGAGTTAAGAAAGCATGTTCTGTAGCGAGCAGAATTTTAGAAGTTAAGAATGGAAAAGCTCTAGATGCAGCAGAAGAAGCGATAACAATTATGGAAAATGATTCAACTTTTGATGCTGGTAAGGGATCTTTTGTCAATCAAGTTGCAGAAGTAGAAATGGACGCAATAATAGCAACTGAAAAATATAAAATTGGAAGCGTTTGCGCTATCCAAAATATTACAAACCCTGTCAAAGTTGCACGTCTTGTTATGGAAAAAACTAACCATATTATGCTTGTTGGCAAAGGTGCAAACCTTTTTGCTCAAGAGATGGGTGTTCCTGAGGTTTCTCCTGAAGATCTTCTTGTTGGAAGAGAATTGGAAAGGTATCATGAAATAAAGAAAATGAAGAAATTTAAACCCAAAGATGCTTTTCGGAAGCAAAATGAACCTACTCAAATGGGAACAGTTGGATGTGTATGTTTAGATCAAACAGGTCACATTTCTGTAGCCCTTTCTACTGGTGGCACTCCATATAAACGCGCAGGCCGTGTTGGAGACACACCCTTATGGGGATCTGGAGCTTATCTTGAAAGAAATTTCGGAGGAGCTGCAGCAACTGGTTATGGAGAAGATTTAATACGAATCTTAGCTACAAATTCATGTGTTCAATATATTAAACTAGGACTATCTGCGCAAGAAGCAGCTAATTTCACAATTAAGGATTTAAAAAAGAAAGTTGATGGATTAGGAGGCATTATTTCATTAACCTCAAGATCAATAGGTTTAGCATTTAATACCCCTCGGATGGCTTTTGCTTTTCAAATCGAAAATAGTGAAATACATTGCGGAATAAACCCAGAAGATTTACCAAATAACGTTTGATTTATCATTCTGAATTTCTTACATGATCTCCATTACGGATTACTTAGAATTTTAAAACGGGAGCAAAAAAATTTTATGTTTCAGCAACATCATCACAAAATACTGTAAATTTTTACATGCGCAATGGGATTAAATTGGTTGACGAAATTATTGAGAATTTGTTTGAATTGGAACCTGAGGAAATTCATATGGTAAGAATCCTAAAAAAGACAAGTAATTCCCCTTTTATTCATTGTAATATATAAGCTCCATTAAATTTCCCCAAGATATTTGAATATATGAAGATTGATCACGTTTATAGCAATTTCTTAACAAAGGATTTGTTCCAAAATGAGTGATCAGTTTTCAGTAGAAGAGGAATTAGCTTTAAGGCTGGATTCAGAAGATCCCTTGGCAGAATATCGGAATCGATTTTTCATTCCTGAGGAATCCGTATATTTTGATGGAAATTCTTTAGGATTGCTTTCAAAGGAAGCTGAGGAGGATTTGTTAAGGGTGTTGACAGAATGGAAAACAATGGGAATACGTGGATGGTTTGATATCGAAAAACCTTGGTTTCATTATGGTGAACGTCTTGGTGCCTTGGTTGCTCCTCTAGTTGGTGCTGAGTCTGATGAAGTAGTTGCTACTGGCACTACAACAATTAATCTCCATTCCTTGGTAAGCACATTCTATAAACCAAAAGGTAAAAGGACGAAGATTCTTGCTGATGAGTTAGACTTTCCGACTGACATTTATGCATTAAAAAGCCAAATTAAACTTAAGAACTTAGACCCAAAAACGGATCTCCTATTAATTCCGAGTACAGACGGCCGTACTCTTGATACGAATACAATTGTTGAATATATGAATGAAGAAGAAATCGCATTAGTAGTACTACCATCAGCTCTCTATAGAAGTGGCCAACTATTGGATATGGAAAGAATTACGAGAGAAGCAAATAGTAGGGGAATTACTATCGGATGGGATTGTTCTCATTCTGTCGGAGTTGTACCTCATTATTTTGACAAATGGGGAGTAGATTTTGCTTTTTGGTGTAGCTATAAGTATTTGAATTCAGGTCCGGGTGGAACAGCATTTTTATATGTTAATAAAAAGCATTTTAGCACCGAACCTGGTTTAGCAGGTTGGTTTGGTTATGTAAAGGACAAACAGTTCGATATGTTACTTGATTTCAACCATTCAAGATCCGCTGGAGGGTGGCAAATATCAAGTTCGAATATTCTTTGCTCCGCTCCGATTGAAGGATCGTTAAACCTAATCTTACAAGCAGGAATTAATGAAATTCGTAAAAAATCCATTAAAATGACATCTTATTTAATATTTTTAGTAGACAATTTTCTAACCGATGATCCATATAATTTTACTATCGGTACACCTCGTAAACCTGAACATAGAACTGGTCATATTGCTTTAGAACATAATGAAGCACTTCTTATCCACGAATACTTAAAGGAGAGTTGTAATATCATTACTGATTTCCGTCCACCTAATGTTATCCGAATCTCTCCCTCCCCTATGTACAATCAATATATAGAAATTTGGAAAACTGTTCAATATTTGAAAAAGATGGTCGATCATAACCGACGTGGACCTTTCTATTGAATTGTTTACACTTAAACAAGCAGATAATATAAATTTACTAAAATCTGGCTCATTAGATGCAATGGGAAAATAAGATAACAAGGAGAGTATATTTTACATGAAAAACGAGCAAAACAATCTAAATGCTGCTAGAACAAATCAAAATTCGTTAGAACAAAAATGGATACAATCAAATAGAGAGTTATTTCTCTCAAAGATTATTAAAGAAAAATATATCGCGCAAACTGAAATAACTTACACTGGTGTACGACGAATTATTCTACAATTTAGTAACAACAAAATCAGCCTTCGTGCTGTCTTTGATTCAGAGAAGTTGGTTATTGATCTTACTCAAGTACAAGTAGATGGTGTTAATACCCTAAAACCAAATTTACCGAAGCAATTGGTAATTGACACGAGTCTCCATCTATAGGAGTTGTATATTTCTAATGAAAATTAAAGAGTTTCTGATAGAGCGTTTTTTTGCTAAGTATGAATTTGAAATCCCTCATCTACTCTGTGCTTCGGACTGTGAGTCTTTTTCTGTAGAAGAGATTTTACAATTAGAAGAGGGAGTTGAAAATAAGTTCAAAAACCTTAGACTAAGTTATACTGACTCCCAAGGTAGTCCTGAATTAAGAGGTGCAATCTCTACCTTCTATGAAGATATTTCCAAAGAAAAAATATTAGCCTACTCAGGAGCGGAAGAAGGAATTTTCGCCTTTATGAATGTAGTTCTTAATCCTGGAGATAATATTATTGTACAGTATCCAGCCTACCAGTCTTTATTCGAAATTGCTGATTCTATAGGTTGTAAAGTAACAAAATGGCAAATGGATGAAAAAAATAATTGGAATCTCGACTTAGATTTTTTAACAGAGAATATTACGGCAGATACAAAAGCACTTGTTATTAATTTCCCTCATAATCCTACAGGTTCACTATTATCACAGAAGAAATATGAGGGCCTTATAGAAATTGTTCAAGAGAATGACATCTATCTCTTCTCTGATGAAGTTTACCGAATGCTAGAATATAAATCTTCTTCACGTTTAACACCTGCATGTGATTTGTATGATAAAGCAATATCCTTAGGTGTTATGTCTAAATCATTTGGATTACCAGGTCTTCGAATCGGGTGGACTGCAACAAAGGATACACTACTTCTTAACAAACTTGCTAGTTTTAAAGATTATACAACTATTTGCAACAGTATATCCAGTGAATTTTTAGCCTCCATAGCCCTTAGAAATTATCAGATATTAGTTCAAAGAAATCTCTCAATAGTTAAGTCAAACCTCAAATTGTTAGATAACTTTTTCGAGAAAACCTCTTTTATGGACTGGGTACGTCCCCAGGCTGGGCCGATAGCTTTTCCAAAGTTAATGAAAGAATCTTCATCAGAGAGATTCTGTACCCATCTTATTGATAAAGCTGGTGTATTACTTTTACCTAGTAGTGCCTTTATGTATGGAGATAATCACTTTAGAATCGGATTTGGAAGGAAAAACATGCCTGAAGCACTCAAGAGTTTGGTTGAGTATCTTGAAAATCTTAAAGATATTCTTTGACATTGATTTCCTACCCTGACAAATTTAGCATTAAAAACAACAGATTTAAGATTGAGGTTGATCTCCGAGCAACTACAACATTAGGTAGTTATAAGGATATGGAAGTCACAGTTTCCCTCACGTTGGCAAAAGAGACTGAATTTTTTAGTGAAAACATTATAACTCGTATCCACAAGGAAATCCAAACTGCTGCTGATTTAATAAATGCCACAGGTGGTTCAACTGATAAAAAGGAGTATCATTCGCTCCTATCTCGGTATACTAAAAAATCCGCTAGCCAAATTTTACCTGGAGGGAAGAATACTCCATTTCTGTGTTTCTTTCCCGTTTCTGATCTGACATCATTTATTATTAAACCTTACCATTGTCAATTAAGGGAAATTGCCAATCATTATGTCACAGTCGAAGATGCTAATGCACTCTATAGGAATCAGAAATTTGAGCTTGAAAAGAAAGAGATAAGAGTAATATTTTCAGATGTATTTGGATTAGGTACGTTTATGGTAGAAGAAAAGGCTATTCCATTTATCATCCAACGATACAGTAATGGTACTAAACTCACTGAACTTCAATCGACTGAAGGGCGACATATTATTGCTTTTCTTCCCAAAGTTTTTAGGCATTTAGCCAAAGAAGGAATAATTATTGACCCCTATAACCAAAATTGGTTTATGCATGGTTTATCTTTTGATCACCGTTCGTTGGAGTATGAACTACTTGAATACGTAGATTTAGCTTATATGCATTCCCTTGAGACTAATCGTAAGGTGGAGACAATCATCCGATCCTTAAAACCCCTTAATGCTATATAAGATTGGTTAAATTTTGTCGAATTTTGTAACTAGGTTAATCAGCCAATGTATTTGTATTTGCAAAGATCCTCAATCAATTTTGGAGAACCATTACGAAAATTATCATCTGCAAACCAAAAAAAACGTCTCCCTAACTTGTCATACATCCATTCCATCTCATCAGCAATACG
>JAEOSP010000762.1 GCA_016840305.1 Candidatus Hodarchaeota archaeon | reverse complement strand
GGTGAATCATGAAGAATTTCAAGTCTTGCTTCGGGAATATAGACGATACCCTTTCTTACAAGTTCAAATATATTCTGAATGAACTTAGCAGTTTCATCTAAGGAGATAATACCTAGTGTTGAAAGAAGTAAGTTGAGTCTCTGCTGGTCTGTATTTCGAAAAACAGAAACTATCATTGCTTGGTTTGCAATTGAATCCAAATGAGCATCTGTTCTCGAGTTATTCATACAATTCACAAAATTCAAGCAATCTATTAAAAATTGACTAGACAAAACCTTCCCGATGAGAAGTATTTACCTAAATAATCCCGACATTATCCATTCTCAGACGAAAAGTGTTAACCATTACATTTAACTTTATGATGCTTTATTAACAATTCGAATTGAGAAGCTACAAGGATACATTCTTACAGAAGTATTTCTGTTAAATCAGTAAGTTGATACAAATATGCTTTATTTATCCGTAATGGAGTAACTTAAGGAGAAAGTAATATTTATGGAACTAAAGCAAATTTATGAATCTTTAATTCATTTTTACCCTCGTATTGAACCTCATCACAAGACATGGATGCTTTGGTTGAAGAAGAAATCACAAATGGAAATTTTTAAGGTAGCGATTGGAACGATTCTAGTTCAGAATACAAATTGGAAGAATGTTGACATTGCAATCAAGAATCTTTTTGATGAGAGCATTGATTCGTTTTTGAAACTGAAATTAGCGGATACAGAAAGTCTTGAAAATCTAATACGACCTGCAGGATTCTATAAACAGAAAGTACGATATTTAATATCTTTAGCTGATCTATTTAACAAATTAAGCGAGTCTAATCGAAAATATCCAACGCGCAACGAACTATTAGAAGTAAAAGGAATTGGAAAAGAAACAGCTGATTCAATATTGGTTTACTGTTTTTATCAACCCTTTCCTATCATAGGTACTTATACAAGACGTTTTTTAACGCGTATATATGCAGATCTTTCGTTTCTTAATTTAAAATACGAGATACTTCAAGAACGTATTAAGAATGAGTTTAAAGAGGATAACTTTGCCTTAGGTAATTTTCATGCCCACATAGTCGCTCATTGCCAAAAATTCTGTCATAAGAATCAACCCCTTTGTGAGGAGTGCTTCTTGCACAATACTTGTATCTATGGCAGGAAATATAAAACAAATGTTTTAGTCGCCGATATTCAAAGCAAAATTAGCAAGCCAAAAGTTAAAAAGCAAACCTAGTATCCTGTCTAAACCTATATGCTTTTCCATTCATTAAATGTTATATCTAGGAGTAAACTATCAATATATTCGCCTTCCAAAAATACAGCTTCACGACGTACTCCCATTTGCTTGAACCCGCTTTTTTCGTAGCAACGTATGGCTCGTTGATTATTAGCAAATACTTCCAATTCCACTGAATTGAGATTCAGGACGTTGAACGCAAAGTTCAGTATAATTTGAATGGATTCTGTTCCAAACCCTCTATTCCAGTAATCTTGATTAAAAATTGCTATTCCTATTACTCCACGACGACTGTTCTGATTAATGATATCGATTTCAATATTCCCTATATATAAATCAGTTTCTTTGTGAATAATGGCAAAAGTAAAGCTCTTCCCTTCCTTACGCAACTTCCAAGTGTGCTTAATCCACTCAACTTCTTCTTGTATAGAATGAGGAACGGAGCTATTCAAAAACTTCTTGACTTCCACATTATTCCAGTGTTTCATTAACTCTGTGACGTCTGTTAATTCTAAGCCTCTTAAGTAAATGTTTTGTCCAAATAGCATGAAAAATATTCAAAAATATCAACTTTATAAGTTGTGCGAATTTCTGGTGGATAAGGATTTTTCGTAGTTTAGGAGACTTTCTGATGTCTTTACAAACCTATATTAATGAAAATGGCCTAAATTCGGAAATTATTTCTATAGATGCCCCAACAGGCACAGTGGGAGAAAGTGCTAAGGCTCTTGGCTGCTATCCTGAGAATATTGTCAAATCGATTGTTGTAAAAGATAAAATGGGGCAGTTTTACCTCGTAATACTCCAAGGAGACAGAAAAATTAAAACATCGAAACTAAAGAAGATATTATTAGTTAAAGATGTGAAATTAGCCTCCCCAGAAGAAGTTAAAGCCAATACAGGATATAATGTTGGAGATGTTCCTCCGATTAGTGTGGAATTACCAGTAATTATGGATGAGCTGGTTTTAAATCAAAAGAGAGTCTACGCTGGTGGAGGTGCTCGACAAAAAAACTTATTAATCTCTATAGATGAACTCTTAGAGTGTACAAATCCACTGATTGCAGATATATCTATTCCTGTATGATTTCGCTAATTTTTAGGTTTGTAGGATCTTGCTCTACGGATACCCATATGTGTTAATCTATTAATGACTTGGTGAAATTCTAAAGATTTTAAACGTTGTTTTTCTTCAATTAGACTAAGTTCTGCGAAGTAGGATTTCATTGCTGGTATTAAATCTAATCGTATTTCTTCAGGAACCTTTTTCCATTTTCTTATGAATCGTTGGAGTTTTAATAGTTCCTGGGGGTTGTTGATCACAAAAATATTATCCTTCGTTGTTATGAATTCCATTCCAGCGTTATATCCGAAGACAAGTCTGGCAGGTTGGGCCTTAAACAGAAAATCACAGTAAGCAGCTGCTACTGCAGAAAATGCACTTATTAAGGCTGAATCAACAGGAGGCTCATAATCGAGATGAACTTGTGCACCTGAATTGGAATGTATTACTCCCCATGGCTTACTTTTCTTTGAATTCCTTGAATATGAATAAGTTTCAAATAGTTTTTTAAGTAATGCATGGAAAAATAGGAGCTCTTCCACGGTTAATGCAGAAAAAGAACATTCTCCGTTACCCACCGTCACTTTCTTATTATAAGTTACAGCCTTTATAGCTTCCTGAAATAAATTATCAACAACGGAATGCTCAAGGGAACTGTCACTAGAATAATATTCTGAATAAAGAACTGAGGCAGATCCAGCAAGAATACTTCTAATGGTATCATAATGTTGCAAGTGACTATCCTCAAATTTGATTTTTGTTATTAATCGTGTAGTAACAAGTGGATCAGAGATAACGATATTAAATTTATTATGCAAGGTAATAATCATAATTTCACGAGCATGACTAGGGTGAGGAGTTGGATATCGAAGTCTGATCATTCCAATAGCTTGGTCATTATCCCAAATTTCGTGACCAAGTTTAGACAAGGCACTTACAAAATCAAGGGTATTTTTCTGCTTTTCTTCATCTATATCCCCAAAATTCCACATAATCTCGTCACTAGTGCTCATGATCGCCCAGTTATTCAAGTATAACCGTCTTTGATTTGTTTCCAAAATAAATCATTCTCCAGTTCGATTACCGCATATGTTTAGTATCATTATGTTATTCCAAGATTAAAATCTAAAAAACCTTAGGGAATACTTCACGAATTACGTGAGCGATTTTCTTTTTAATAAGTGAGCATTTCTCATAGAATATTCGGAAAGTGTTGGTAGTGGTAGAAAATAAAACAGAGATCCTTGTAGTAGGCGGTGGACCCGCTGGTGTACTTTCAGCTTTAACAGCAGCAAAATTTGGGCGAAAAGTTATTTTAATAGATGCTAAACCATATCCTGAGATTGGAAATAAAACATGTGGGGACGCAATTAATTTAGGGCCTCTTAAAAAACTAGAAAAAGAACTAGGACTTGAGAAACCACATGGAGACGAAATTGCAGACGTAGTAACCGAATTGGTATTTCAAACTGACCGAGTTAAATTTCCGTTGTATGGGGATGGATTTGTTTTAAACCGACACCCGTATGGACAAAGATTACTAAAAAAGGCCAAGGATTATGGTGTAGAAATCAGAGCTGAAACAAAAGCAGTTAAAGCGATTGTTGATTCAACTAGTGTCAAAGGAGCGACCGTTCTCAACAAAGCAACCAAAGAAAAATATGATATTTCCGCAAAAATAACGATAGATTGTAGTGGAAGGAATTTCCAAATAAGAAAAACTATACCTACAGATCTATTTCCTAGTTTAGAGAAACACATGGAGAAAAGAGATATTGCAGCATCATATCGTGAAATAATCAAACTCAAAGGACAAGATCATCCCTACCATAATCAAATATTGTTAATCTATATCAAGGAGGTTCCAGAACCAGGCTATTTTTGGATTTTTAGCAAAGGATCAAAACGACTTAATGCGGGTATTGGATGGTGGCTCGATATGGAAACCGAGAAAGGTATGAAAGAAAGTTTTTGGAATGCTTTACATAGATTTTATCCTCCTGGTACGTATGAAGTTGAAGACAAGGGTGGATACACGATACCTACCCGTTATCCTCTGTTAAATGCTGTTACTCCAGGATTTTTAACAGCTGGCGATGCTGCTTTTCATGTGAATCCTTTTTCTGCTGAAGGACATGGGCCAGCATTATCTGCGGGTTTTTATGCGGGAAAAACTGCTTCCGATGCAATTTTAGCGAATGACGTATCTGCAGAAAAATTATGGAATTACAATGTTGCTGTGATGAAAGATTTTGGTCTCTCCCACACAAAACTCCAATTATTCCCAGAGGCATTATTTAAGGCAAAAATTTCTGGATTAGAGTTTTTATTTAAACGAAAGATTTTAAACCAAGACCAATTTATGGATTCACACGGAGGGAAAAGTCTAACTCGACTTGAAATCCTTAAAATTTTAGTTAAGGCATTTCCAAGGTATAAACTGTTATTATATATTAACAGGATTGCAAAAGGAGCCCAAACCTTTAATGAACTATTTAAGCGGTATCCAACGTCACCAGATGGTTATGAGAACTGGCTTGAAGAGTTTAATACCATTATGGGAAAGATGCGAGAACGTTAAAGTTCAATGTTCTTCATAATATTGAAAAAAATGGAATTTATTCTCAAAAGTGACAATTTTCTGTTCTTTCTGAGCTGAGAGTTGTTTTTTTCCATAATAATAAGCACCAAATAATAAACAAATCATTTTCTCTCTCTTTTGATTAAAACATTCATATTTTAAATTCGTTAAGATCAAAAGAATCAAGTTTATTTAAAATGGAGTAAAGAATTGAAAATAAAAATTATGACGTAACATCAGCACTGTTTAAAATTTCCCGTAAAAAGAGACCTGTGGGACAATCAATGGCAGCCAACTTTTCAGGAGTATCTGTAGCGAGAATCAAACCTCCTTTATCTCCACCTTCGGGGCCTAATTCAATGATCCAATCACAAGTTTTAATTACATCCAAATTATGTTCAATAACAACGACTGTGTTACCCTCTTTGACAAGTCGCTGTAAAACTTCGAGTAAATACGAAATATCATGAGTTGATAGACCAGTAGTAGGTTCATCAAGAATATAGAACGTCTTTCCAGTAGATTTCTTCGAGAGTTCTTTGGCTAATTTGACACGCTGAGCTTCACCACCAGATAAGGTCGTTGCAGCTTGACCGATTTGAATATAGCCTAGTCCTACATCAACAATCGTTTGTAGTTTGCTCTTAATGGGAGGTATATTAGAAAAAAATTCCAACCCCTCTTCAACAGATAAGGCAAGGATATCTGAGATGTTCTTACCTTTGTACCGTACCTCGAGAGTTTCTGAATTGTAACGCTTTCCCTTACAGTCCTCACACGTTATCCAGACATCAGGTAAGAAAGATAATTCTATCTTAATTTTTCCTCCTCCGCTACAAGTTTCACATCTTCCTCCCTTTACGTTAAAGGAAAATCTCCCTTGTTTATAACCACGTAATTTTGCTTCTTTAGTTTGTGAAAAAAGCTTCCTAATATGATCCCATACACCAGTATAGGTTGCTGGATTAGATCTAGGCGTTCGGCCAATAGGACTTTGATCAATATTGATTACTTTGTCAACATACTGAAGACCCTCAAATCTTTCGTGTTTACCCACTTGAACTTTGGAATTATGTAAATATTTCATTAACCCCTTGTAAAGCGTATCGTTCATCAGCGTGGATTTACCTGAACCAGACACTCCAGTTAAACAGATAAACCTCCCAAGTGGAAATTTAACAGAGATGTTTTTAAGATTATTTTCTGAAGCATTGATAATAGAAATTGATTTTCCATTGCCATTTGCTCGTTTCTTAGGTATAGCAATTTTTTTTCTACCAGAGAGATAAGCTCCAGTATATGAGTTTTTTGCTTTCATAATAACTTCTGGAGGTCCTTGAGCTACTAATCTACCTCCATGAATACCTGGACCTGGTCCCAGATCTATTATATGGTCCGCTGCTAGAATAGTTTGATGATCATGTTCAACTGCAATAACAGTGTTACCTATAGATCTTAAGTTCTTTAATGAATCAAGTAACTTGTCCTGATCCCGAGCATGTAAACCAATGCTAGGTTCATCAAGCACATAAGTTACACCTACTAAAGCTGAGCCTATTTGGGTAGCTAAGCGTATTCTTTGTGATTCTCCACCTGAAAGAGTCATTGAAGCTCGATCTAAAGTTAAATAGGGAAGGCCTACTGAAATTAGGAATTCTAGTCTCGCTTCAATTTCGCGAAGTATATTGGAAGCAATTTTCTGATGAGTATTAGATAAACTTGTTTTTATTTCCTGAACCCACTGCAAACAACGTTCTATGGTCATATTACTAACATTGACAATATTTTGATCCTTGATAGTCACAGCTAAAGATTCAGGTTTTAAACGTTCACCGTTACAGATCTCACATAGATCCTTACGCATAAAAGACTCATAATATCGTCGTGAGTAATCGGATTTAGTTTCACGATATCGACGACGAATAGTCTTTATGATTCCTTCATGATGGTGTTGCTTCGATTCCCAACGACTTTTATCTGATTCAAAAACAACATGAATGTGATCCTCTGATCCATACAATAGTCGTTTAATTACCTCATCAGAAAGTTCTTTGAGAGGTACATCGACTGAAAAATCATCCCAAGCTTTCCCAAGTGCTGTATAATAAGAGTAACGCCATGTTCCTGGTTCTAATGGTTTACCCATAACGCCTCCAGTACGGAATGTAAGATCGGGGTTGGTAATTATGAGATCTGGATCGATTTTCAAAGTTCTCCCAAGTCCTTGACAATTAGGACATGATCCCCATGGACTATTGAAAGAAAAATTTCTTGGTTTCAATTCTTCAAATGATAACTGACAGTCAGCACAGGCGTAATTTTCAGAAAAAAGATTATCTTTTTCTTCTTTTGATCCATTTCCCTGAATAGCGACTATTATGATTCCTTCTCCAAGATCTAAAGCCTGTTCTATTGCCTCTATAAGTCTGCTTTTTGAAAGATTCTTATTAATAATTAATCTGTCAATGACTACTTCAATAGAATGTATTTTATATCTGTCTAATTTGGGAGGATCAGATAATTCGTACTCTTCATTGTCTACACGGACACGAACATAACCTAATTCAGTTAAACGATCCCATTGAGTGTGATGAGTACCTTTCTTTCCTCTAATTATAGGAGCAAGAACTTTAATACGTGTTCCTTCTTCCCATGCACATAAGATTCTAGCAATGGATTGAGGAGTTTGAATTTTCAATTCCTTACCACAAGAAGTACAATGCGGGATACCAACATTGGCAAAGAGTAATCGTAGATAGTCGTAAATTTCTGTCGTGGTACCTACGGTACTTCGTGGGTTTTTACTGGTAGTTTTTTGCTCTATGGAGACTGCTGGGCTGAGTCCCTCAATTAGATCAACATCTGGCTTCTGCATACGACCTAAAAATTGTCGGGCATAGGCAGATAAAGATTCAACATATCTACGTTGTCCCTCTGCGAAAATAACGTCAAAAGCAAGTGAGGATTTTCCACTTCCTGAAACACCTGTTATGACAACTAATTGATTGTGGGGAATTTCAACTGAAAGGTTCCGTAAGTTATGAACTCGGGCATTTTGAACAGAAATGCAGTCCTTTTTAGTTGAATCCATAGATAGTACCTTCGAAGACTGAGTATAAAAACTCTGAGAATCTGGCAAGTGTTTCTAGGAATGAAAATGAGTTTAAGATCACCTTACTACTCTTATGCACTCTTCCTACTTGTGAGAAAACCAGAAAATCCAGTAAAGTTGATATATTGGCAGTAGTAACGGGATTATTAAGAATTAAAAACTCTAGGGATCCTTTTTTCAAAGAATGAAATCCTTTTATTTTCTTCTATTCGTTCTATATAATATCTTGAACAAATTTATGCTTTCTCCATCGAAGAGAGATAAGAAATTAATAACTACTAATATGCATTGTGTAGAAAAAGCCAAGGCGTTGGTTTAAATTTAAGATTAAGAGAAATATGTTATTCTACTATTTATTTCTTAATCATTCAAGCGATTTCTACTCTTGACCTTTTTTGACTCCAACGAAAAATATTATCGAGAACACTTGTATAATTTATGAAGATAAAATTTATTCGCAGAAAGATCAATTCTCTAATAGATAGAAAATAAATTATTGGGGTAAAATGTTTGGTTTCAATTGCAGAGGTTTTAATCGTTGTTTTTTTCTTATTAACACTATTATTGATCATTTTTGAACGTATTCCTAAGACTTTAGCGGCTATGCTCGGAGCTGGACTTTGTCTTCTCGTTGCAATCACTCCTGGAAGTGCGGAAGATGGAGGAGTGATCATTCCGGATATTGAACATCTATTAGAGCTTGTAGAAATGGATTTATTACTAGTTATCATCGGAATAACACTTATGGTTGGAGTAGCCAGAGGCACTGGATTGTTTGATTACATAGCTGTTGTAATTATAAAGAAATCTGGTCATAACCAATATGTATTGCTTGTGGCATTATCGCTCTTAACACTGGTTTTTTCCGCTTTTTTAGACGCTTATATGGCGATTATAATTGTTGCCTCAATAACGATAGTTGCATGTGATGCTTTGGATATAAACCCAAAACCTTTCATTTTAGCAGAAGCAATATTTGGGGATCTTGGGGGCACAATGACCAGAATAGCTTCCCCTCCGAATTTAATCATTGGGGGTCATTTTGATGTTAATTTCATAGATTTTCTTATTTTAACAGCTCCATATGTTGCAATTGCGACGCTTGTAACATTGTTCATCTGGGGCTTCCTTTTCAGAAGTTATCTATCTAAACAAATTTCTGCTATCCATTATAACGAAATTCTTCTGATTGATGAGAAAATAATGATTAATAATCAAAAAGATTTTATATTAGCTTCTATTATTTTTGTTCTTACGATTGTCGGTTTTACTATTGCACCATATCTACCTATGGAAATCGAGCTTGGCTATATAGCTCTTGCTGGAGGTTTTATTATGGTGGGTTTTGTCGGAGAAAACGTGGAGAAATCATTAGAAAAGATTGAATGGCCTATTGTGTTTTTTCTAGTTGGTCTTCTCACAATTGTTGGAATCGCAGAAAAAGCTCACATTTTGGAGATCCTTGCTATCCCCATTGAATTCTTGTTTGAACTTAATTTACTTGGAGGATTGGTTGCTCTTCAATGGATAAATGCTATTGCATCAGCTGTCCTAGATAACGTTCCTGTTGCTTCTGTGATGACATCTGTTATGGATACTTTGCTTTCACATTATCCTTCCATTAATCTCGAACCTTTATTGGTTTCAGTGGTTATCGGAACGAATTTAGGTGGAAATATTACTCCTATTGGATCAGCTTCAACCGTTCAAGCAATAAGCATACTAAAACGATCAGAAAACCCATCAGCACTAGTAAGTTTTAAAGAATTCGTGAAATTTGGTGGATTTGTCACGTTTTTTCAATTATTAATTGGTTCTTTCTACATTTATCTAATCTGGTTAATAAATTTGTGAATGGTGATCAGAAATGAGCGATTATGAGTATACTTTTAATAAAATCAAAGATCTCTTTGAAAAATCAAAAATAACAGATATTCCTAATATTAATAGAGTTTTAATTGTTTTAGATGGATCAAAGGATCGTGAAACATTTATATTCGATCTTGCAGAACTCCTACACCAAAGAACTGAAGCTACTTTCATATTCTTATTGGCTGTTCGATCGTATTTTAAACAAGCAGAAGAAGAAGAAATAAAACTTGAAACGCTTCCAGAATTGGTTGAGAAGGTCAAGATAAGATTTTCAGGAAAAAAAGGACTTTTTGATGTAGCTTTTTGTCCTGATGAAGAAATAAGCCCATTTGATCGCATTAGAAACATTATTGATAAAAGAAAAATTGACTTGATCATCATACCAACACCCTTCACTTCATTCGCGAAAGGGGAAAAACAATCTAATGATAGTATGGGACAAACTATAGATAAGGTTTTATCTGAAGCTTTAGTGAAATATCGAATTCCAATATTTCTTATAAACAAAAGGCAGATTATTCCTTATACCGATATTAAAGTTTTAATCAGAAAATATTTATTTAGAAATGATTTTCTAGGGTGGATATTTACCCTCCTTGCTCCATCAGCCAATATTGATCTTTATCTATCTCAACTAACTGAAACAAATATTAAACGAGTGCAACTTTATGTAAAGCTAATACAGGAAAAAATTCAAAAGGAACATGAACAAAAGACGATCAATATTAAAGAAAGAAAATTATATCTCAAAGATTTTTGCTCCGAAATGTCAGAGGAAGAAAATACTCTCTTGGTATTTCAAGACTTAAAGCTCATTGAAGAAGATGATCAGAAAATTTCCAGTGTCCTTTGGTTGAAAGAAATTAACGCATTAATTTTTCCTCCCAAGGAATAAAGAATTTAATTCAAATATTCGCACTAAGATATTGAGTTAACGGTTGCTGATTATTGACCTTCAATATCAATTTATATTAACAATCCTTCTTCTGATAAAACAAGATTATTCATATCATCCCTCCTAATTGGTGAAAAAAATGGTTATAGGCAAAATTTTAGGCTTTGCGCTGACCCAGCTGAGTAAACGAAGATTACCTATTGTGGATGGGCAACTACAACTGCCAGGCTTGAAAGATAGAGTAGAAATAATAAGAGATAAATGGGGAATACCACATATCTATGCAAATAACGAATATGATCTATTTTTTGCTCAGGGATTCGTACAAGCACAAGATAGATTATGGCAGCTAGAAATCAATAGAAGAACGGCAAATGGTACATTGAGTGAGGTATTTGGAGAAATCGCTATTGATACTGATAGAACAGCTCGAACATTCGGTTTTGCTAGAACAGGACGAGTTGATTACGATCGTGCAAGCGAGGAGGTTAAAGGTGCAATTCAAGCATTCACAGATGGAATAAACGCTTTTCTTGAGCATAAAAGGAGTAAATTACCTGTAGAATTCACTCTTCTCCGTCATAGTCCAAAACCATGGACAGTTTATGATAGCTGTGCTTTTGCTCGTGTTATGCTTTGGCAATTAAGTCATGCTTGGTACGGGGAAATTCTAAGGGCCAAAATAGTTGAAAAGGTAGGCCCCGAGCGTGCAGCAGAATTAGAGATTATTTATCCAGCTGAAAATCCAATAACTCTTCCAAATGGGATAGAATTCAATGTTTTGAATAAAGATGGAATATTGACAGGGACGAAAGGCCCATTCCTCAAAAGAGGTCAGGGTTCCAATGGATGGGCTATTTCAGCTTCTAGATCTACCTCTGGACAAACGTACTTATGTAATGATATGCATCTACAGTTAATGCTGCCCAGTATTTGGTACGAAACACACTTAATTAGTGCTGGAAAATTCAATGTTTCAGGAGTATCACTCTGCGGTGTTCCTTTAATATTGGTAGGTCATAATGAAAATATTGCTTGGGGATCAACACTAGCGTTTACTGATGCAGAAGATCTCTTTATAGAAAAATTCAATGAAGAAATTATGACTCAATATGAGTTCAAAGGTGAATGGAAGGAAGCAGAAGTACTAGAGGAGAGGATACTTGTTAAAGGTCGGAAAACTCCTCATATTGAGAAAGTTCTGATTACTCACCATGGTCCAATAATTTCTGATGTTATTAATGATAACAGCACACGATTAGCAGTAAACTCAATGGCATTAAGACCTAGTAAGGCATTAGAGGGGTATTTCATGTTAAATACTGCTAAGAATTGGGATGAGTTTATCGAAGCATTACGCTTTGTAGATGCTACTCAATTGAACATGCCATATGCAGATGTGGATGGTAATATTGGTTATTGGGTTACTGGTAAAGTACCTATTAGAGCTAATGGTCATGATGGAAGAATTCCTGTACCAGGATGGACTGGAGAGAATGAATGGCAAGGAATTATTCCTTTCGAAGAAATGCCACACGCTTTCAATCCGAAGGATGGGTACATTGTAACATGTAATCACAAGATTGTTCCAGATGATTTTCCACACTTTCTTGGGAATGTGTGGATGAATGGGTATAGAGCGAGAAGATTCGTAGAAGTAATAAATGATAAAAACAAGCTCTCAATAGAGGATATCAAATCACTTCACTTAGATTTCACCTGTATTCCTGGCCAAGAATTTGTAACATTAATAAATAATCTAAAGTTCGAGGAAATTCAAGATACGGATGTGGTACTTGCTATCAATCTTTTGAAAGAGTGGGATGGAATATTATCACCAAATTCACTAAGCGGGACGATTTATGAAGTACTCAGATACTATGTAGTTCGTGATATATTTGAACGTGGCTTAGGGGAAAATCTTACATTTGAAGTTATGGGAAAGGGATTTAATCCTGTTTTATACCATGCCAATGAATTTTACGGGCATGACACTGTAATAATAATGCGTTTATTAAAAAGTGGCGATTCTTGGTGGATCCGAGAAGCTGGAGGGGTTCAGGAAATAATGATTCGAAATATGAGAAAGACGATTCAATGGTTAACAAAAAATTATGGGAAGAAAGTAAATTGGAAATGGGGGAATCTCCATCGCGTACACTTCCCACATGCCATGGGTATTCAAAAACCACTTGATAAAGTCTTTAATCGCGGTAACTTGCCTATAGGTGGCAATACTGATACTCTTTGTCAGACAGCTATGCATGCAGATGACCCTTACGATGTAAATGCTTGGGCTCCTTCACATAGACAAATCATTAACATGAGCGATTTATCAAAATCGTTAATGATATTCACTCCTGGTCAATCTGGCCATCTTGCAAGTAAACATTACGATGATTTAGTACCCTTATGGTATAAAGGTGATTATCATCCAATGCTATGGAATAGGAAAGAAATTCTTGAAAATTCCGAAGCTCAGTTAAAATTGATACCTTAATTGTCAATATAATGGAAGAGAATTCCCAAGGGTTCTTTTAAACTATTAATTTCTAATTTCTAAGATACTGAGATAGATGTAGATAAAAATTTGAAATTAATTAAAAGGGAAAATTTGCCAGAAGTGAGCTCCTTTTATACATAGATTAGGAAGGAGTTGTTATGGCATTGCTGTCTATAAAAAAACCTCAGGGTTTTTCAAGGTGGTTTATTGGGCATTTATTTGCAAATCCACTAAATCTTTTCATTATTTTCATTGGAACGCTTGTTACAATAGTTATTAGGATGCTTATTCCGATAATTCTTGGGCAAGCACTCGATTTAGCTATTATCGATCAGTTGAATCTTTTAACAAATGATGAGCAACTGGCTCTTCTGACAAGTTTTGTAGGTTCAATTCTATTTTTAGGAGTAATTCAATTTTTTGTTTCGACAGTAACTACTATTGTTAATGAGTGGCTTTCTTGGACCTCACAAAAGCGCATTCGTGAAGAATTTTTCGACTCCATGCAGAATAAACCCCTTAAATTTCATGATTCGGTGAAAACTGGGGAATTAATGGCATTAGCCACGAATGACTTATCTCAAGTTGGTGGTTTGATAAGCCCTGGTTTTTCTATGATGGCCGATGTTTTCATATCGATTTCAGTAGCAACCGTACTGGTACTGGCAGTTCTTGAGGCTCCACAATTATTATTATTATCTATTCCCTTTCTAATCGTATATCTCTGGGCTATATTTAGTTATAACAAAAAAATGGCCCCTATCAGTGAAACTTTTATGAGAAAATGGAGTGATATAGCAACAGCAGTTCAAGATAATATCACAGGTGCAGAAGTTGTGAGAGCTTTTGCTGAAGAATCATATGAACGAGAGAAATTTATGGATTACGTTTTAGATTTCAGAAATACTTGGTATAAAAGACAGATCTTACAAGCGAGGTACTTTCCTACTCTTGTTCTTTTCAGCGCCATAGGAACTTCCGTACTTGTCGGTTCATTCCTCATTCTCGATGGTCAAATCACACTTGGTGTATTAATTGGCTTTACTGGTGTTCTGTTCACATTAATACCTCCGACATACATAATCTCATTTGCAGTAGCTATCTTCAATGGCGGCTTGGCGGGAGCTAGACGGATTTATAATATGGAACTAAGAGAAGTTGGTGAAGATGTAGGAGAAATTCCTGATACAACCAGCAAAAAGATCGAAGGCACGATTATATTTAAGAATGTGTCTTTTCAATATCCTACTTCAAAGAGACATATTTTAGATGATATCTCTTTTACAGTTGCACCTGGGCAGACAATTGCGATTGTTGGACCTACAGGTACAGGAAAATCCTCACTAACAAAGCTCCTTCTTCGTTTATACGATTATTCTGGTCAGATATTAGTTAATAATGTTGATATTCAAAATATTCCAATGGAATTATTAAGAAAAAGTATTGGATTAATAGAACAAGATATTTATCTTTTTCCGAGGTCAATTCGAGAAAATATAGCCTTTGGAGCTCGTGATGCGACTGAAGCTGAGATTATTCAAGCTGCTAAACTCGCTCAAGCGCATAAATTTATCACAGAGCTACCGAAGGGTTATGATACATATGTGGGTGAAAAGGGAAGTCAATTATCGGGTGGACAAAGGCAAAGAGTTGCTCTAGCAAGGACTTTTCTAACAAATCCACAAATCCTAATTCTTGACGATTCAACATCATCTGTTGACTCAAAGACAGAGGAAGAGATAGTTAAAGCCATCAATGCCGTAAGTCAGGGAAGAACCACATTTATTATTACCCATAGATTGTCACAAATTCGTCTTGCTGATTGTGTGATAGTCATAAAGGGAAGTAAGATTATTGCTAAAGGTCATCATTCTAAATTAATCCGCACATCTCCAGATTATCGTAGGATTTTTGGTAAATATGCTATCTTACCGCCTTTAGAACAAGAAGAGTCTGATTCGAAAGGAGGTTACAACTAATGGGTTGGATATTTGAAGGTTTGGAGAGATCTGATGATGAACGCCGTTATGGAGATCGTGAGCTAATTCAAAGATCAATTAAGCGTTTATCCCCATATAGAAGGCAGATAGTGATATCATCGATTACAACAATAGCTCTAACCTTGATTGGTTTAACAGCTCCGATTCTGTTTGGAAATTTAATCGAACTTTTCAATGTAGTTGATCTTAGTACTGTGTCAACAGGTGCAGTTCTAATTACTGGAGTAGTTTATCTGATCTTATTTGTATCTAGCTGGATCGGAGATTATATTATCAATATTCAAGTTGCTAAAATGGTTCCTTATTTCATGGTGACGCTGAGAGGTGATATTTTTGATGCACTTCAAAAGCAAGATATGAAATTCTTTGATAAACATCGTAGCGGTCGGTTGAATGCCCGTGTATCATCCGATGCTGCTGATTATGGTGGTGCGGTAAGTATTGTGCTTACCGTTGTTGGACAATTTCTTATAATTATTGGGGTTTTCATTGTGCTATTTATCCTGAATCCACCTTTAGCGATATTAGCATCATTAGTTGTTCCTATATTAGTAATTGCAAGTATTTTATTTAGAAAAATTGCTCGTTCAACGGCTATGTCATTCAGAAAGGTTCATGCATCAGTAAACGCAGCTATGGCTGAATCTGTTAATGGAATACAGGTTTCTAAATCATTTGGAGCGGAATCTGATTCATTAGAGGATTTTAAAGTAATAAATGAAAAACATTACCGCGCAGGTTTCCGTAGAACCGCATCGATGATGCTTTTCTTTCCTTTTGTAGGTTTATTGTCTGCTATAGCGACAGTTGCCGTTTTATATGTAGGTGGTCAGGCAGTTCTTTCAGAGCAAGGTATTATCACGGCAGCTTATCTCTACATATTTATCAGATATTTGAATAATTTTTTCTTTCCAGTAACACAGCTAATTAGCTTTTATGCACAAATTCAGAGTGGCTTTGCCGCATTTGAGCGTATTCTTCAGGTTATTGACGAAGAACCGTCAGTAAAAAACCAAGGGAACATTTTAAAGGAAGAAATTCAAGGTAAAATTGAATTCCAAAATGTAGATTTTTCTTATGTAGAAGATGCACCAGTTTTAAGCAATTTTTCCTTAACAATAAAACCAGGTGAACATTTGGCAATAGTAGGGCATACAGGCGCTGGTAAAACTTCAATAATTTCTTTGTTGACACGATTTTATGAATTCCAAGGTGGAAAAATTCTCATCGATGGTACACACATAAGAGATTACAAATTGAAAGAATATCGACAACACTTAGGTATTGTTTTACAAACACCTTTTCTATTTAATGGAAATATATTGGAAAATATTACATATGGAAGGAAAAATGCGACAGAAGAGGATTTAGAACAAGCACTTCGCATTTCAAGGGTTGATGAACTTCTGGAATATCTAAAAGATGGTCTACAAACCTCTGTTGGTGAAGGAGGATCACTTCTCAGTACAGGTCAGCGACAATTGATAAGTTTCGCTCGTGCATTACTAGCTGATCCCAAAATTCTAATATTAGATGAAGCGACGTCCTCAGTCGATGCTTATACTGAATCAATGATTCAAGAATCACTAGAAGAACTTATTAAAGGACGGACTTCAATTGTAATAGCACACCGTCTTTCTACCGTGAAAAATGCTGACAGGATAATTGTAATTGATAAAGGTGCGATTCTTGAAGAGGGAACACACGATGAACTTCTTGCTATGAATGGTGAATATTCAACGCTTTACAACACTTATTTCAAACATCAAGAAGTAGATTGGTCCCCTAATGGAATATCCGAATTAGCTAAAGCAGAAATGACACCGAATCCTTAAAAACTTAAGTTTTCCAGAAAGAGCTTAATTAAATAGCGAAAAGAAGGAAATAGCGCCTTTTATCACAGTGAAATTGCTAAATAGATTGTAATCGAAGTGGAATTTCACTAAGGGTTGTGTAAATAAGTACTGCTACTGTTATTGTTATTAGGGTATAAAGAAGTCGAAATAAACCATGATTGTACATCCATTGAATTGAGTTTATGGTTCTTTGACTACTTAAGGCTAAATGGCTCAAAAAAACAAGCTGATTGCTCATTTCGGATGTGAATTCCTCACAATCTAAGAGTTTTTGAATTTCAAGGTCATGCTTCACCCGTGACAGTCGTAAACGTGCACGATGAATCATAACCTGAGTGGTTAAGGAAATAAATACCATAATTAATAAGAATATTATATTAATTCCAGCTAGCAATCGTGTACTAAATAATGAACTGTTAAAGAAGAATTGTAAAGAAAGAAATGTTAGAACCGAAGCACTCATGGCAACAGATACTAAAGGGGTGGCTGCAGTTCCCAAAAATTCAATTCGCAAGTCTCCATGTTTAATGATTTCAAGTAATTCATCTCTTAAGGCAATTGGATCATGTGTATGATCTTTCAAATGATCTGTCTTTTCCAACATCAAATTCCCTCATTTCAAATATTTCTTCCCAAACGCTCTTAATGCGTCATTGAACATTTCAATTGGAGCAGCTGTTAATCCAGCCCCAATTTGTCCTATTCCTGCTTCCTTATGGGCAATTCCAGTGTTAATTAGTGGAGTTAGATTAAGTTCGACCACTTTACGAATATCTACCCCTGTAGGAGCTCCACGAAAGTTTAATGATGGAATTGTAAAGGATTTACTTTCACCATCAGTTATTTCATACATTTGCTCAGTACGAGCTAACGCATCTGAAGCAGAACCTCCTACAAAAGATACAATGGCAGGAGAAGCGGCCATAGCAAAACCTCCAATTCCAACCACTTCCGAGATAGTGGAATCCCCTAAATCAGGACAAGCGTCCTTTTCTGAATAACCCGGGAAATATAACCCTTCTACCATTGTGGCTGGAGAAGTGAACCATTGACGTCCCAAACCAGCTATCTGTATCCCAATATCTGTTCCATTTCTTGCCATTGCAACTACTAATGAGCAATACTCGATATCACGAGCAGCATCAGCTATTAACTTAGAATGAGGCATAGATAGATTCAAATTAAAGATATCGGCATTTTTCTTCATGAAAAGAAAAACTTCTTTTGCTGTAGCAGAATCTGTAGTATCAAGAAGATGAGGGGTAATTTCACTAATGAAAAGATATGTTCCTGAGCGATTTCTATTATGCGCTTCATCACCCATGTGTATAGACTCTGAGATAATGGCTTTAATATCAATTCCTTCATTTGTATTCTTTATAGCCTTTTTAAGACAGGGAGCAAGAGTTTCTTTCATCCAATTAAGCCTTTCAAGAACATCATCTCCCCACCCTCCGAAACGAAGAACTTTGCCTCTCCCCTCATTCAAGGTGCAGAATGCTTTCTTTTTCGTACTTGGATCTTCTAATATGAAAACTGGCTGGTTTGGGGAAGTAATACCAGTCATAGGACCAACAGTATCATGATCGTGATTACAATCAAATTTGATCTCTCCTGATGCTGCTAATTTGTATCCTTCCTCAATAGAATTAACTAAATTTTCGTAAACAAGTATTCCTGCAATTGCTCCTTTTGTAGGACCACACATTCTTTCCCATTCTATAGGGGGTCCAGCATGAAGAATGGTTTTAGAATCCATCCTAGGAATTACATTTTTAGCTAGATCAATATCCACTAAAATTGGCCTTACATTCGCCATCTTATTTAGAGCTTCTTGATTAGCAGCTTCAATCTTATGTTTGATTCCCATCTTTATCACTATTATCAAGTTAGAAGTTTAGAGTAATTTATCTAATAAATTTAAGAGCTCTTGATTACCCTGTGCAGGAGGCTGCCATTGTATATGGACGGATGATGCACCTTGCGAATTACATGCCTCAAAAAAAGACCTTAAACCAATGTTTATCACTTTAGGCCCTTCTATGAGCAAATTATCAATAGGATTTGTCAAATAATTTCACATCCCTGTACTACATACTATTTTTTTACAATCATTGCAGCCAATTTTGCTGCCTGAGCATTTGTTGGCATTGTTATAATACCAAGTTTTTCAAGAAGCTCAAGAGATTTAGAGTAATCTTGGGGGTCAAGTGGGGTTCCGCAGATATGTGCGATAATCGGAATATAAGTCTCCATGTTCTTCCATTCACGAAAAGCGTCTTGCATATCACCAACAGGATCTATATGTGATCCATAACCTAAAACAAAGTCTAATAGAATAACAGCTGTTTCTGGATTTCTAATTTCCTCAAGGAAACGTTTAGTTCGTTCACTTTGGTCAATCATAGGATGAGGTTTTCCAACTGTAAATTCATCATCTCCCATATCTATTAACGTGTGAGCTATACTCTTCTTTGCATCATGTATAAGCTTAGTTCCATGTAAATGCACGTTTGTGTAAATTTCCTCCTCCCTCGAGAGAAGATCTCTTATTATTTGTGCTGCTTCAAAAGTAAAGGTTCCCCCTGCATAAAGTCCCCTGATATAGCGTTGTGTTGAGCCTAATCGATTTTTAGAACTTTTGCGGATAATTTCAATTCTATCATCATCATCAAATACAATGGAAGTTAATTCTAATTTTCCTGTTTTCATATAATTGGCAGCTGTATAAGCTACTTCCTCCAATGTATTAACAGTAACTGTTTTTTCTGATACATCAAAGTATCCAGCAGTTCTTCCTAGGAAATTTATTATTACAGGTTTCTTACATTTACTAATCTCTGATATAATCTTTGTCATTGTTTTTTCTTCTGGTGGTTTTGATACTAATATGATAAGTTCAGTCGAAGGATCACGCTCTAATGCATGGAGTCCATCAATCATTGTAATTCCACCAATCACATCTTTGATATCACGGGAACCTGTCCCAATGGCATGTGTTACACCCATCTCTAAATGATGACATAAGGTCATTACTTCTTGGGTTCCAGTGCCAGAAGCAGCAATTATACCTATCGGTCCAGGATTAACAACGTTTGCAAAACCAAGACCAATATTCTTTATCATCGCGGTACCACAGTCAGGCCCCATAAGTAGTAATCCTTTCTTATGAGCCTCATTTTTAAGTCGTAATTCATCTTCAATGGATACATTATCTGAGAATAATAGGACATTCAAGTTATTCATCAAAGCGAGATGAGTATCTCTAGCTGCATATTCACCTGGAACTGAAATTACGGCTAAATTCGAATCAGGAAAGCCATTTATAGCACCTCGAATTGATCGATACATTAGTGTGCTATCATGAGCTGTTTGGACTGTTTTCGATAAATAATCGATAATGAATTGAATTGCATTATCAGCAGCAGTCTCAGAATCAGCTCGAACAACAATAACAATATCATTTGCTCCAGCTTCCTTTGCTTCCGGTGTTAAAAGATTGACTTCCTCTAGTAATGGTTTATTATTAGAAGTGCCCATTAAAACTGATGTTAGTAAAACTCCCTCTAGTTTGCCAGCAACAGATGCCGCTCGCATAAGTTGAACGGAATCGCGATATTCCTGATAGATAAGATGCGTTTTAACAATTGTCATAACTGAATTTATCAAGCGAAAAAGGTACTTAAATTTCTTGAGTCATGATTAACCGTTTTCTGGTATTAATTCCCTTTTGTAATATCTCCAGAAAAGTCCGCTTAAACCAAATACAAGGCCAATGATGGAACCTGGTAAACAAAGAAAAAATAAAATTCCTAGAAAGGGAAATGTAATATCAGGTCTCAACAGATCCACATTTTCAACCGTACCAGGAAAATATCCTCCAGTAATAGAGAGGAAAATAATAATAAATAGACAAAAAACACCTAATATTAAATAAAAAATGGGTCCAGCAATAGAATATCCTTTACCGCCGTAAATACTCTCATAAATTGTTTTCTTAT
This sequence comes from Candidatus Hodarchaeota archaeon, assembly GCA_016840305.1. The sequence goes on along the minus strand of JAEOSP010000762.1, from coordinate 10,479 downwards.
TTGAATGGGGATTCTCTTGCATATAATATCGAATTAAAATTGACTTAGTAGTTAATAAGCTTTACCACTGAGAGTAATTGGGGAGTCAAATTACTCGAAAACTTTCTCATCGACAAATTCTGCACCAACAGCGTCCTGTTCGACATCTCGTGGCGCATTTCGCGGATCTTGACTTGATAATTCTTTGTAATATTCATGTTGAATTAATAAATTCATTATCTCATTAGTACCCGTCCAAATACTCATTAAACGTATATCACGAAGGAGACGTTCGATAGGATAAACATCAGTATAACCAATTCCTCCCATAATTTGCATCGCATGGTTAATTATTTGCCAGGCAGTATCTGTAGCAAATTTCTTAGTCTCTGATACCATTCTGCGAATTGTTCCGTTGGTTAATCCATTATTTTGATCAATAATTCTACTGGTGGAGTATAATAAACTGCTAGCACTGTCTAAAAGGGTGAGACTATCAGCGATTTTAAAAGAGACAGCTTGAAATTTACTAATAGGACGGCCGAAAGCTTTACGACGAGTACTATATTTTGAAGCAACACTAAAGCCAGCTCTAGCGGATCCTATTGCCCCTGCTGCAGAAGTCATGCGCTCTGGAATCATCATTTGATTGAAAATTAAACCTCCAGTATGTAGTTCACCAACAAGATTTTCTTCAGGTACTTCAACATCTTCAAAAACTAATCTTCCAGTACCACCACCTCGTGATCCCAATAAACCATAGACATGCCTTGTCTGAACACCGAATTTTTTATCAACAAGAAATGTGCTAATAGAGTTACGGGGATCAGAAGCATGTTGATCAGTTTTTGCATAAACTAAAAAGACATCAGCTCCCTCTGCGCCTACTACAAAACGTTTTTGACCATTCAGAATGAAATTATCTCCTTCCTTTTCTGCAATACAGGTTGCTCCAAAGAAATCCGATCCCCCTCGCGGTTCAGTTAATGCTTCAGCACAAAACAATTTCCCCTTCAATATAGGCTTTAGATACTTATTTTTCTGCTCAATACTACCAAATCGGTTAATCGCCTCACCAACAATACTCGGAAGAGAATACAAACATCCAAGAGCTGGACCCAGAACACCAATTTCTTCAATCACTGCAGATTCTGCAACCCAATTTAATCCTAATCCGCCATATTTAGTAGGAAAACGCAATCCCAATAAATTCTCATCAGCAAGCGACCTTATATATTGATTAGGATACTGAATCTCCTCACGATCCATTTTCCTCAGTGTAGATGGTGAAATTGTCTTAACAAACTCTCTTACTTTGTATTTAACTTCTTTCTCTTGATCAGAAAGTAATACATCAAACATATACCATTAACTCCTAATTAGAATATTTTCTAGCTAAAAATATGCACATAATTAAAAGTAATTGCATTCTTTCGGAATTTAAATTCACCTAAAATGAAAGAAATAAGATTTTTTTATGTCAGTTTCCAACTGACTAAAATGAGTGGATATTATTGGAGTATCAGATTGTTGGAAAGGGAATCCAGAGGGCTGATGCGCATGAAAAAGTAACCGGAACCGCAGAATATATTGATGATTTACGTTTTCCAAGAACTTTAGTTATGAAGGTATTACGAGCAGGTGTACCTCATGCGTTAATAAAATCAATAGATATTACCAAAGCAGAATCAATGTCTGGAGTGCACAAAGTTTTTACTGGTAAGTCAATTGGACTAAATCCTGATCATTTATATGGCACTTGTATTTTTGATCAAGCACCTTTGGCCATAAACAAAGTTCGTCATGAAGGAGAAGTCGTCGCAGTTGTCCTAGCAGAAACAAAAGAACAGGCCGAAGCTGCGATTAAGACTATTGATATGAAACTTGAGGAACTTCCGTATGTACAAGATCCTATACAAGCAACCAAAAGTGAAGCTCCTCTAGTACATGAGATTAATGGTAAGTACCGCCACGTTTCCACATTTGTTCCCGTTCCTGGGACTAATGTTTTCTTTAAATATCACCTGAAAAAAGGAAACTATGAAGATGTTTTCAAGGAAGCCGATGTGATCGTAGAGGATAATTTTGATTATCCGTTAGTCAATCATGCAGCCATTGAACCCCATGGTGCTATTGCTAGATGGGATCACACAGGGGAATTGCATGTCTGGAGTAGTTCCCAAGCACCATTTGTTATACGTGAAGTATTAGCAGATTATTTTCAACTACAGATGAATAAGATACATATTCATATCCCTTATTTAGGAGGGGGGTTTGGTGGGAAGTCAGACTATACCATTGAACCCTTATTAGTATTAGCAGCTCGTTTTGTTCCTGGTTTTCACGTAAAATTCGTTTTAACAAGAGAAGAAGTGTTTATCGGCAGTATACTAGGGAGAGGAATGAAAGGACATATGGAGATTGGTGCAAAAGCAGATGGAACATTTTTGGGGATCGAAGCAGATCAATATTACTCTGATGGAGCCTATGGTGACACAGGATGCAACGTTGTTTTAGCTGGAGGTCATAATTGTGTGGGACCTTACTTTTTCCCTAATTGTAGTTTGAGATCGTATGGTGTATATACTAATACCCCTCCAGTAGGTGCATTCAGAGGTTATGGTCACCCTGAAGGTCAATTCATGGTTGAAAGATTAATTCACAAGTTAGCACAAAAATTGAATATGGATCCAAATGTTTTAAGGGAAAAGAATTTTTTAAAAGCTGGAGATACAAATTCGTTAAACCAAATTATTACTAATCATAATGGTGATGTCCGAGCATGCTTTAATAAGACGATCGTTAAATTAAATGAATTTTACTTACCAGAAGAGGATGATCAGTATTATTATGGACGTGCGGTGGTTGGTTTAGTTAAATCACCAGTCCAAGCAGCGAATGCATCCTCAAATGTATATTTAAAGTTCAATGAGGATCTTTCCGTTAATATTTCTATTGGGGGTGTGGAAATGGGTCAGGGCTGTTTAACAGTTTTAGCTCAAATTGCTGCTGAAACGTTACGTTTGCCAATGGAAAAAGTTCGGATAAATCATGAAATCAATACACAGCTTACACCTTATGAATGGCAGACTGTAGCGAGTATGACAACAATGCGGGTCGGCAATGCTATCATTTCTGCTTGTGAAAAGGCTATTAACAAATTTAAACAAAACGCAGCTATTGTCTGGGATTGTTCAACAAATGATATTCAGTACGATGGAGCTAAGGTGCAGTATAAGGAAAAGATTTTACCCCTAAAGGAGCTAGTTTTAGGTTATCAATACTCTGATGGGCACACGGTAGGGGATCCGATTCATTGCTCAGGATCCTCAGTTGTTAGGGGAGTCACATTCCCAGATCCACAGACTGGCCAATATCAACCATATGAATGGACTTTTGGGAGTCAAGGAGTAGATTTACGCGTTAATAAAGAAACAGGAGAAATTCGTATATTGCATTTTGTTACTGCCTTAGATGCTGGAAAAATTATCAATCCAATATTAGCACGAGGTCAGATATATGGCGGTGTTCTACAGGGGATTGGCCAAGCTTTGAAGGAAAAGATAGAGTTTGATGAGAAGGGTATAATGACAACCACAAATCTTCGTCGTTATTCTATTCCTCGTTTGTCGGATATGCCTGAAAGATTTAGTTGTATATTTATTGAAACTCCACAGCCAAACGGGCCTTTCGGTGCTCGACCCATTGCAGAACACCCAGCACTTGGTCCCCCATCAGTTATTCTTAATGCAATAGAAAATGCAACAGGTTGTTCTTTTTCTAGCCTTCCTGTGACCACAAAAAGTATGTATGAATCATTAAAAAGTGGAGGTAACTAGAATGGATATTAACATTGTTGTAAATAAGAATAAATATCATTTAAGCGTTAATCCTAGCGATTCATTACTTACGATTCTACGTGAAAAACTCCTGCTGATGGGAACAAAAAACGGTTGTAGTCAAGGCCACTGTGGGGCCTGCACTGTTGTAATGAATGGAAAACCCGTTAAGAGTTGTTTAATTAAAGCAAAACGTCTGGAAAATGCTGAAATAATCACAATTGAGGGCATTTCAGATGGTTTCAAACTTCATCCGATTCAAGAAGCATTTATAGAAAAAGGTGCAGTTCAGTGTGGTTTTTGTACAATGGGTTATATAATGGAGTTATACGCACTTTTCAACGCTAACCTAAATGTGTCTGAAATAGAAATCCGAAAAGCTCTGGAAGTACATTTATGTCGGTGTACTGGGTACAAACCTATTTTAGAGGCCGCATTGCTCTCGCAGGAGAAGTTAAAAATTATAAAAGGTTAAATGACTAACCCAAAGATGAAATGTTATCTGAATTTCCAGTTTTATTATTTATTCTTTTATTTCCTCAATTTCATCTTGAGAGTAGTATAACTTCTTTGCCTCATCAATATCAATAATCGGAACAGCGTTATGAATACATGTGAAAGATCGACATTTCTTAACGCTTAAATCTCCCCATTTAATACCCCAGCCTTTTAAAACACTAAAAACAACTGCAAAATCTTCCCCTTTTTCTGTTAAAGAGTAACTAACGCGGATCGGCATCTCATCACTGTGAACTGTTCGCAGAATGATACCATGATCCAATTCTAAACGACTTAAACATTCAGAAAGAACACGTGCTGAAATATTCTCACCATCAGGGCCCATTATAGATTTTTGGAGCTGACTGAAATAGAGTTTATGGTTTAACAATAATTCACATAGAATTAGAAATGTCCATTTCTTACCTAATATCTTAAGGGCTAAGCTAACAGAACATTCGTCCTTAACCAAGTCGTTTTTATCGCACACAGGTTCAGTCATAGTTTTTTCAGCTTAATTATGCATGATAGTGCCTTTATATTTTAAATTTGCTTGTAAACTGATAACTTTTTATCTACTTCTGGAAAAACTAACCTAGAATTTAAATATCTCACTTCGTTACAATTGATATCTTTGCTGCAATAGATTATATTACTAATTGAATGTAGGAAAAGTTGAATAAACTGAAATTGAACTTAAATTAAGGTGTAAAAAGATATGATAAATGAAATGATAACTGATATGGTTCCGTTGGTACTTCTTCTTCTAGTTGGAGTAGTTTCTTTGGTGCTAGTAATTTTTCTCGCACTAGCTTATTTGAAGGATAAAGGTCTTCACCATCTTTTCTGGGCAGTTAGTTTCTTGGTACTTTTTGTATCAGGTGTTTTGATAATTTTAAATGGGTTTGATGTATTAAAGGAACCTCTTGTCCCTGTTGTAGCAGCATTAATACCAGCATGTTTAGCTATCGGTTTGTTATATGCACTTTATGATGGAAAGCCATGGGGGACGTATTACGCAATTTTTGCCCTAGTGATGATAGTTCTATTAGCTGTTGTTCGTTTAGACTTGGTAGCTGGATTAAGTGAAATGTCCTCTATGGTCCTCATGGGATTACACATTCCTAGTGGATTAATTATCAGCTTCTTACCACTATACGCAGCATTTATTTCAAAGAATGTAGAAACCAGTGGAGCTCTCTTTGGTATTGGAGGCCTTCTGATGTCTGTAGGTGGAGTATTGCTTGCATTTGTAGCAATTGGAAGTGAAATTCTATCTGAAGCACAAATTTTCGAAATCCTACCCGTACTACTAGTGATAGTTGGATTATTCCTATTCTTCGGAATTGTTATACCTGAGAAATGGAAAATCGATATTCCTATTATTAGTGGTTTTTTCTAAAATATGAAGTTACATAATCAGAATCTTTCGTGGGTACTAATAAATTAATTATTTTGAACAACAGGTACCCCACTTTTTTTTATTCATCATTTAACGTCGAACTAAGAATCTTTAGCGAGTAAGTAGGTTACAAATTTCTCACTTCTATTTTTATATAATTACGATTTTATTTCTATTCACATTATCAATTCATGTTTGATTATTTAATAGTATAAGAATACTTATTTGGTTGATCAATATTTGAAGAATGGTGTAAAAATCATATCTACAAGTAAATCAACAGAACGGTGTAAAAATTATGTCTACAAGTGAATCAACAGGTTCTAAAATTGATTGGTTACGTAGGAAAATTAACTACGGAGCCACACTAAAAGGAATGATTACGTTTACGATCGTGTATGAGTTGGTAATCGTTCTCTTTCTGTCTACATTTTCCCAACCGTTGGAGCAACTTTTTGGTGCAACTTTATTGCCAATGAACTTAACTCCAGAGGGAAAAGCTGCTAGATTAGTCATGCTTTATCATGCACTTACAATTCCTTTCCTTGCTATCTCTACATACGTCGTACTACTTGTTATGGATGTGCGTGAAAAGTTCATATCAAGAGTTAAATGGCCACTATTTATCGGAAGCATGTTATCCTCAACGATGGGGGTTTCATATGCATATATATTTGACGATGCGTGGATTTTACACGGTTTAATGCTTGTGGGAATGTCCCTTTGTTTCTATGCGGGAATTTTGTTACTTCTCGGAATTTTTCCAACGAAAAGTTTCCCTAAAAGAAATTCTGAAAATAGTCGAAACGTTTTAGTCGCACAGTTAGCATTAACAGTTACAGCCATATGCGTACTAGTTAGTGTAATCCTCGGAGCTTCTATTGGAGCGTTTTTCGGGACTCCTGACTTAACTGCTATGCTTGCTGAATACTTCCTCAGGGAGCCCTATCCTGACCTTACAATTGCTCATCTATTCGTAAATGGCATTAAAGGACATCTTCACGTTATGCTCCTTCTTATAGACGTCATTATACTATTATCCGTTTATAAATATACTGTGCCTGATCAAAAAGGAAGATGGTATCTACTTTCTATGATATTGGTCATTCCAGGAGCTCTTATTGCTTCAATGGGGTCATGGTTTGTAACCTTCAAAGATATAGAGGCATGGAAAAATATTACAGGGGGTTTTGATATGCACTACTTGATATATTTTGGTGCAGCCATCCTTCTAGTAGTAGGTCTAATACTTACCATAACTGGTTGGGGTAAAACAAGTAAAGCCGTTTTGGGTGATGATTATGCATCCGCATCTTGGCTTACTCGTGTTAAAGCCGTTTTCAAACGCCCTGTGCAATTTTCGATGTATTTTCAATTCACCTGGGTAAATTTCGCAATGACTTTCGGAGGAATTTTCTTAGCATTAAGTCTCCGTCCTGATTCAGTACTCGCAGAAAAAGTTCTCAAATCTATACCTTCATTTCGTGAAGGTCCATTAGCAGTTGAAACAACAGTTGCTCGTGGACATTGGCATATTTTAGGTGTATTATCAGCAGTTGTCCTGTTACTCTTTATTGTTCAGTTATTGGACATTAAGGGCAAATCACGTACATATATTGGTTGGTCCTCATTTATAGGAAGCGTTGTTGCTTTTGGATTAGGAGTTACATATTTGTACTTCCCCCATCTTGATATGGCCTGGGCAACAAATCTTACATTGTACACTGATGTAGTAGAATACTGGGAAGCTACTGCTGCTTGGTTACCATGGGTTATGGATATCGGTATAGTTTTCGTTTCCATAGGGATAATCCTCTTCTGTATCCATCAATTCCTTGAGATATGGAAAGGAAAGAAAGACGTGGAACAATGGCCCGAATAACCGAATCTATCCTACACTAAGGCGATAAAACATGGTTGACAATGAATCCCCCGATCAGTTACTGGCACTTGAAACTGCAACACTCACCTCCACAACAACTATTCCATTTTTTCTATATGGAGAGTTGATAAAGAGTAAACAAACCTTTTTATTGGTCTATACGACATTTTTTGCATATTTAGTGTCAGCATGGACGAATGGAATAAATCCTGGTTTATTCATTTGGTTAATGGTCGGGGTTTTTTTTGCTGTTTCAGGGTCAACTTTACTTAACATGTATATTGATCGTGATATTGATGCACTTATGGAAAGAACAAAAAACCGAGCACTTCCATCTGGAAAAGTTCCTGCGAACACTGTTCTCAAACATGGTCTTTTGTTTGTCATTGCAGGAGTATTAACAATCGGCATTTTTGTTAATTCTCTTACAATGATTGTAGTATTCTTGGGAGCCTTCTTCGATGTCGTTGTCTATTCAATATGGTTGAAGCGTAAAACTAGATTCTCTATCATTTTTGGTGGAATTGCTGGAGGGTTACCAGCTTTAGCTGGGCAAACCGCAGCAACAGGAGATATCAATCTCAGTGGATTACTGATGGGACTGTTCGTACTTTGCTGGATTCCACTGCACATTCTCACATTAGCTCTTCTTCCCAAAAATTTACAAGGATATCGAAATGCTGAAGTTCCAATGTGGCCAGTAGTGAATCAAAACCAATCTGTTAAAGTAATAACTCTATCAGCGATTCTAAGTGTCTGTTTAATAGCTATCACGGGAATTATTCTCAATATCCACTTTATGATATTGGTTCCGTTATTCATATTCATGCTTCACATCTTTAGTCAATCAATAATAAATCTCAGATTCCCTACTCAAAGGAGAACATTTAAAATTTTCAAAATGGCATCTATACTAATGGCCTTAGCATTTTTATGGTTATTCATTGGAGTGGTACTTACTCCCTTCCTTTATTAATCATAAAATCGAAATAAAGTCAACATTGTAGATCGCCGTCAGCTTTTTATGAGATCCTTAATTATTTGAAATTACTTGAGAGCGATTCATTAGTGCTTACTCTGAGTATCATGTGAAATTGAAGGAACTCCACGAAAGACTTAGAAGAAAACACGAAAAATTAAGTAAATTATCAAACAAGAATTTTTCTGGGATTTCAGAAATATTCTTCTTAAGAAATTAACACCAAAATGGTGAAATACCATGATATTACAAGAAATAAGAAAAAAAGCCCCTCTGATTTTGTTTGGGTTGGGAACCGTCTTTGTTATCCTAAACTATACTCAAGTTTATTTTGGATTTTCATCCATGACTGCTAATTGGTTAGCAGGAGGAGGTAGTGTAAGCCCCCTTCCGATCTTTTATATGGTTCCATTTGCATTCTCTACTTACGTAACATTTGGAATTTCACTTATTAGCGGAATACAATATTTCTGGAAAAGGGATCTGAAATATGATCTTTTACTCGTTTCAAGCGCACAGGTTGGCGTAATCATTGGAGCAATAACAATCATTGTAGGAATGATCTGGGCAAAGCCTGAATGGGGAGAATTTTGGGATTGGAATCCTAGAGAGACTGTAACATTAATCATGTGGTTGATATATGTAGCAGTTTTGATCTTTCGTGACATGTTAGAAGAGGAAAACCCAGATAGAAAAGCTATTATCTCCGCTATCTTTGGTATTATTGCGTTCGTTTCAGTTCCATTTACATATGTAATTGCGGGAGATCTACATCCGAATCCTCAGACAACATCTTATGGAACTGGTGCAGGGATGTTCATTCCAATAAATTTCTTGTTTATTGGAGTATTTTCTTTGATTTTAGTTTATCAGAAATATCGAATCAATTTAATTGATTTTACTCTAAAAAGTATACGTAAAGCTAGAATGGAGGAAATGTAAACCATTAAGTTAATAAAAATGGAGGTAAAATTTATGGCTGATATATTCGGTGAAATTCTTTCGAATGAATTAAGTTTGATGCTTTTTGTTTCTTTAGCAGTCTGGATATTGATTTTTCTTTACTTATATTATACGAATAGTCAATTGAAGAAAATTGAACAGGAACTAGAAAGTCTTAAAGAGGATAAATAGATATGTACTCATTTTAGTCTGTGATAAGCTCTTATAGGTTTTTAAAATGAGTTTAAGTACTTTTCGGGTTGATGAGCCAGTTGTGAAACTTTCAAACGTGAATAAAGTTTATGGATTCACAATAGCACTTAAAAAAGTGAATCTAACCATCAAGAAGGGGGATATAATTGGTTTAATAGGTCACAACGGAGCAGGAAAAAGTACTCTGCTTAAGATTATTTCACTTCTTATACGTCCTACTTCTGGTGAAATAAAGCTCTTTAATACTGAAGTAAAGCAAAATCAGCATCAATTGAAAAAAGAGATAGGAGTATTATTGAGTCATTCTTTTTTTTATGATGACCTAACTGGTCGTGAGAATCTTGAGTACTACCTTAGGTTGAATAAACGTGTCAAGAATCCCAAAGAGATGGTGAAAGAAGCGGTAAAACAATATAATCTCAAAATGTATATTGATCGTCCAGTTCATGAATTATCAACTGGTATGGCAAAAAAATTGGAAATCTTAAGAGTGGCTTTACCCGATCCTCCACTATTACTCTTAGATGAACCATTTAGCGGGTTAGATGTTGAGAATAGAAAATTCTTAGATCAAATAATTACTGATACAAATCAGAAATCAAATCGAACGGTTATTATTTGTTCACATGACTTCAGGTCAGTCGCTCGGTTTTGTAATAAGGTGTTCTATTTGGAAAAGGGGCAAATTACCAAATCTCTTGCCCCTTCTGAATATGATTTTTTCCTAGAAAAACAGAATTAATTT